>JBCBGD010000057.1:5546-12296 GCA_038527085.1 Pseudomonadota bacterium
AGCGGTGATGTTGCGTCCCATATCAGCCCCCCACAACCGCGCGCACGCCTGCGACCGTCACCATGCCTGCTGCCATGAACAGGCCAACAGCCGCGAAAGAGCGCGGCGACAGGCGCGAGAGCCCGCACACGCCGTGCCCGCTTGTGCAGCCTGAGCCGAGACGCGTGCCGAACCCGACGAGCAGTCCGCCCGCGAGGATGAGCGGCCAGCCCGCAGCCATCTCGAAAGCGGGCTGGATGCCCGACGCCAAACCATAGACGAGCGGCGCCGCGATCAGCCCGATGACAAAGAAAATCCGCCAGGACCGGTCGCCGGGCTCGGCAAAGGCCGCCCCTGAGAAAACGCCGCTGATCCCCGCAATCCGTCCGTTGAACGCCATGAGCATAACGGCTGACAGCCCGATCAGGGCGCCGCCAATGCTGGCAGAGAGGGGTGTGAAGTTTTCCATTCAGTCGCTCCAGATGTTCGACCAAAGTCAATGATTGACAATTACGTAAAATGTAATTTATTAAAACGCAAGTCAAAGGAACTGACATGAACGAACACGGCGACATCCAAGATCTTAGGCCCGCGCCCGGCGCGCGCATCGACGAGCTTGCGCCCGATTTCTCGGCGCGCTCCACGCTGGGCGAGGTGCGCCTGTCGGATTATCGCGGCCGCTGGGTGATCCTGTTTTCCCACCCGGCCGACTTCACGCCCGTCTGCACCTCTGAATTCGTCGCCCTGCAGAAGGCCCGCGACCGGTTCGCAGCCCTGAATTTCGACCTGATCGGCCTGTCTGTGGACAGTCTCTATGCTCACATTGCCTGGGTGAAGGATATTGAGGCGCGCTTCGGCGTGAAGATCGAGTTCCCGATTGTGGAAGACATCTCAATGTCGATCAGCCGCGCCTATGGCATGATCCATGACGGCTCGGCCAACACGGCCGCCGTGCGTTCTGTCTTTTTCATTGATCCGCGCGGATACGTGCGCGCAATTATCCACTACCCGATGAACATTGGGCGCTCTGTTGAGGAAATGCTGCGGGTCGCTGAAGCCCTGCAGGCCACCGACACAGGCGAAGTGGCCACGCCAGAGGGGTGGACGCCCGGCAAGGACACCGTGCTGCCGCCACCGCTTGACCAACACGAGGCCGACAAGCGTGCGGGCATGAATGGCGGCGCCTGGTACTACACCCATGCCGGCCCGGCCGGAGGCGCATCATGACGCCCGTCTCGCGGGATATGCTGCCGCTGGCTGAAGAGGCCACGGCGCTGCTCAAGGCGCTCGCCCATCCGGCGCGGCTGATGATCTGCTGCCAGTTGCGCGCCGGCGAAATGTCTGTCGGCGACATCGAGGAAACCCTCGATATTCGCCAGCCGCGACTTTCACGCGAGCTCGCCAAGCTGCGCGAAGAGGGCCTTGTCGAGACACGGCGGGAGTCGAAGGTCGTCTTCTACAGGCTCGCTGACACTGGTCGCATCACAGGCATGCTCGATGCGATCTGCGCTGTCATGCTCGGCAAGACGGCCGTCCCGTTTGCGCCAGAACAAGGCGCCACTTCACCCCCTGTCCCAAAACCCAACCGTGCCGGCGGATATGGCGTGTTCGCCCGCACCGGCTCAGACAGCTGACAAAGGAGACCCCCATGTCGAAACCAGACGTTAAAGGCTTTTTTGATCCGGAAACCTACACGATCAGCTATGTCGTCACCGATCCGGACACGAAGAAATGCGCCATCGTGGATTCGCTTCTGGACTACGATTCCGCATCAGGGCGCACGCACACGGCATCGGCCGACAAACTCATTGCCTTTGTCCGCGAGAATGGCCTGGAATGCGAATGGATCATCGACACACACGTCCATGCCGATCACCTCACCGCCGCGCCCTACATTCGCAGCCAGATCGGCGGCAAAACCGCAATCGGAGACCAGATTTCCGTCGTCCAGAAAGTCTTCGGCACAATCTTCAACGCCGAGCAATCCTTCCACACCGACGGCTCGCAGTTCGATCACCTGTTTGCCCCCGATGAGACCTACAGGGTCGGCAACATCGAGGCCAAGGCCATCCATACGCCGGGCCACACGCCTGCCTGCATGAGCCATCTGATCGGCGATGCGCTGTTCGTCGGCGACACCATTTTCATGCCGGATTTCGGCACCGCGCGCTGCGACTTCCCGGGCGGCGATGCCGGTACGCTGTTTGACTCGATCCAGACACTTTTCGCGCTGCCCGACGAGACCCGCATGTTCCTGTGCCACGACTACATGGCGCCTGGCCGCGATGAGTATGTTTGGGAAACCACGGTGGGCGAGCAAAAGCGCTCAAACATCCATGTGAAGACCGGCACGACGCGCGATGAGTTCATAAAGATGCGGACGGCGCGTGACGCCACGCTCGACATGCCGAAGCTGATCCTGCCGTCGGTGCAGATCAACATGCGCGCCGGCGAGATGCCTCCGCCTGAGGACGACGGCAAGCGCTACATGAAGATCCCGATCAACGCGCTCTAGGCGTTCAAACAAAAAGAAACCGAAGGGTGGAGGAAACCCATGGAAATCAAATACATCGCACCAGACTTATCGGTCTCTGACCAGATCCTGCCGCAGGATGTCGGGCTTGCGGCGGCCCAGGGGTTCAGGTCCATCATCATCAACCGGCCTGACGGGGAAAGCGGCGACCAGCCCGCCTCAAAGGAGCTGGTGGAAGCCGCCGCACGCCACGGCCTTGAGGTGCGCTACGTGCCGGTGGCGTCGGGCAACGTAACTGACGCCGACGCCACGGCGTTCAGTGACGCCATGCACGAGCTTCCTGCCCCGGCGCTCGCGTTTTGCCGCACGGGCACGCGTTCGACGACGCTGTGGGCGCTCAGCCAGGCCGGACACCTGTCCACCGATGCGATCCTCAAGACCGCAAAACAGGCGGGCTATGACCTGTCAGGACTGAGATCACGCCTGGATGCCCGCGATGCCTCGGTCACCGCTTCCATTGGCACCGTCAAAAGCCATGACGTTCTGATCATTGGCGGCGGCGCGGCAGGCATCTCCACCGCCGCCTCAATCCTGAAGCGGCGCAAGGGCCTGAACATCGCCATCGTCGAGCCACGCACCGAACACTATTACCAGCCCGGTTGGACGCTGGTAGGCGGCGGCGTGTTCAAGCGCGAGCAGACCGAGCGTCAGATGTCCTCACTCATGCCCAAAGGCGTTCAGTGGATCCGCGCGGCCTGTGCGGGCTTCGACCCCGAGCGCAACCAGGTCATCCTCGAGGATGGCGAGCGCGTCGGTTACAAAATCCTCGTCGTCGCACCGGGCCTGAAGCTCGATTGGGACGGCGTCGACGGCCTGCGCGAAACGCTGGGCAAGAACGGCGTGACCTCGAACTACCTGTTCGACATGGCGCCCTACACCTGGGAGCTTGTGCAGGCGCTGAAGCCCGGTTCGCGCGCGCTGTTCACCCAGCCGCCCATGCCGATCAAGTGCGCCGGCGCCCCGCAAAAGGCGATGTACCTGGCCTGCGATGCCTGGAAGCGCCGCGGCGTGCTCAAGGACATCGACGTCAATTTCCACAACACAGGCGGCGCGCTATTCGGCGTGAAGGAATACGTCCCGGCACTGATGAAGTATGTCGAGCGCTACGGCATCAATCTCTGCTTCAATGAGAAGCTGGTTGCTGTCGATGGCGAGGCGAAAACCGCCACGTTCGAAATCACCGATGGCGAAGGCAACAGGGTCACGCGCACCGATCCGTTCGACATGATCCATGTCTGCCCGCCGCAGACCTCCCTCGATTTCGTCAAGAACAGCCCCCTCGCCAACGAGGCGGGCTGGGTCGATGTCGATGGAGAGACGCTGCAGCATACCAAGTATGGCAACGTCTTTGGCCTCGGCGATGCGGGTTCAAGCCCGAACGCCAAGACAGCGGCTGCGGTGCGCAAGCAGGCACCGGTCGCCGCCCACAATGTGATCTGCGCTCTCGACGGGAAGGCGCCGAACGCGGTCTACAATGGCTACGGCTCCTGCCCGCTGACGGTGGAGCGCGGCAAGATCGTGTTGGCCGAGTTCGCCTATGGCGGAAAGCTCGACCCCAGCTTCCCGAAGTGGATTCTCGACGGCACCAAGCCGACCTGGCTGGCCTGGTTCCTGAAGGAAAAAATGTTGCCCGGCATCTATTTCGACAGGATGCTGCGCGGTGATGAGACACTGGCCAAACCCAAGCTCCTGCCGCACCGGCCTGCCGCCCACGAGGCCCAGGATGCCTGTGACTTCAACGAGCCCGCAAACAAGGCGGCCTAGTCGTGACAGGCTTGGAAGGCCCCGCGCACCATTGCGTCCCCCCAATACCCTCCGTGGGTCGTGGGGTCTTCCTCTCTACTTGGCACTCCAAATGACCCGGCAGGATCGGCCATGGCTTTGAAGCTTTCGACCTATTTCCCGATCCTTGAATGGGGGCGGGCATACCGCGGCGAGACCTTCGTCAATGACGCGGTCGCCGCGCTGATCGTCACGATCATGCTGATCCCGCAGTCCTTGGCCTACGCCCTGCTGGCGGGATTGCCGCCCGAAATCGGGCTCTACGCCTCCATGGCGCCGCTCCTGATCTATGCCGTGTTCGGCACCAGCCGAACGCTGGCGGTCGGCCCGGTGGCGATCATCTCCCTGATGACGGCCGCCGCAGCAGGCAAGATCGCGGCAACCGGCTCGCCGGAATACATCGAAGCTGCGCTGATCCTCGCCCTCCTGTCGGGCCTCATCCTCGTGGTGATGGGCCTGTTCCGTATGGGGTTTCTGGCGAATTTCCTCAGCCACCCTGTCATCTCAGGCTTCATCACCGCCTCTGGCGTTCTGATCGCAGCCTCTCAGCTCAAGCACATCCTCGGCGTCGATGCCCACGGCCACAATTTGATCGAGATCGCCGGTTCGCTGGTCTCTCATATCGGCGAGGTCAACACGCCGACACTGGTGATTGGCGGGCTGTCGCTGGTGTTCCTGTTCTGGGTGCGCAAACAACTCAAACCCCTGCTCAAGGCGGTGGGTCTCGGCGAGAAAGCGGCCACCATCATCGCGCGGGCCGGCCCGGTCTTCGCCGTGGCTGCCAGCATTCTCGCCGTCGCCCTGATGGGGCTGCACACAGAAGGCGTCAGAATCCTTGGCGACATTCCGCGCGACCTGCCCGCCATTGGCCTGCCGCGCTTTGACCAGGAGATCTGGATGCAGCTGCTCGGCTCTGCCGGGCTCATCGCGCTGATCGGCTTTGTCGAGTCGGTCTCAGTCGCCCAGACCCTGGCCGCCAAGCGTCGTCAGCGCGTTGATCCGAACCAGGAGCTCATCGGCCTCGGCGCCGCAAGCGTTGGCGCAGGCGTGACCAGCGGCTACCCGGTCACGGGCGGCCTTGCTCGCTCTGCGGTCAACTTTGATGCGGGCGCGGAGACGCCCGCGGCGGGCGCGTTCACCGCCATTGGGATCGGCCTCGCAACCCTGTTCCTGACACCGTTTCTCTATTTCCTGCCCCAGGCGGTGCTTGCGGCAACCATCATCGTCGCGGTGCTGTCGCTGGTCGACATCAAGGCCATCCGCGAGGTCTGGGGCTATTCCAAATCAGACTTCGCCGCGATGGCTGGCACGATCCTTGTCACCCTCATTGCTGGCGTGGAACTCGGCGTCACAACGGGCGTGGTGCTCTCGCTCTTCCTGCACCTCTACAACACCTCGCGCCCCCACTTCGCGATTGTCGGGCAAGTGCCAGGCACCCACCATTTTCGCAATGTAAACCGCCACGAAGTGGTCACGTCCGACTGCGTGATCACGATCCGCATCGATGAGAGCCTCTATTTCGCCAATGCCCGCTTCCTGGAGGACACGGTCTATTGCGTGATCGGCAATCGGCCAGACCTGAAACACCTCGTCCTCATGTGCCCGGCGGTGAACCACATCGACGCCAGCGGGCTCGAAAGCCTGGAAGCCATCAACAACCGCCTGAAGGATGCAGGCGTGACCCTGCACCTGTCGGAGGTGAAGGGCCCTGTGATGGACAGGCTCAAGCGCACCCATTTCCTCGATGAACTCACAGGCGAGGTGTTCATGCACCAGTTTGAGGCAATGCAGGCCCTCGACGATGCCTGTACCCGCTCGGCGTTCTCGGTAACACCTGAGACCACCAAACCCGGCGCAACGCCCTGCCCCTCAAAGACCCTTGCAGGCGTCGACAGGCTTTGAGCCACACGCGCACAGCACGGCTGACGAGCGATCATCCAGACAGGAGCCCCCCGATGTCCAATCAAGACCAGATCGATTACTGGAACGGGGAAGCGTCGTCGAAATGGGTGACCCATGCCGATGACCTCGACGGGATGCTGGCACCCTTCATCGCCGCGGTTCTGGACGAGGCGCGGCCGGTGGCGGGCGAGCACGTCCTGGACATAGGTTGCGGCGGCGGTGCGCTCAGTCTTGCGGCGTCCGCGCGGATGAATGGATCCGGCACGGTCACCGGCATCGACGTGTCACGTCCGCTGCTCGACCTTGCCAGGGCCCGCGCACGCTCTGCGCCCGGCACACTGCGTTTCGAAGAGGCCGATGCCAGCGCCTACAGAGCCGAGCAGCCCGTGGACTGCGCCGTTTCGCGTTTTGGCGTGATGTTCTTTGATGATCCCGAAGCGGCGTTCGGCTCGCTGGGCACGAGTTTGAAACCCGAAGGCCGGATGGTGTTTGCCTGCTGGCAGGCTCCCGAGAAGAACGAGTGGGCTACGCTGCCCCTACAGATCGCCATGCCG
>JBCBGD010000058.1:0-12229 GCA_038527085.1 Pseudomonadota bacterium
TCTCGGGAACATCTTCCTCGGCTATCAGGGCGTAGAGCCCATCTTGCGGCGCCCCGGTCTCATCGAAAAGGGCGCGCAGGTTCAGGTCCATCAACGCGAAGCGCTGCATGCCCTTCTTGTCGCTGAGGTGGTCAAACGCCCTGCGGATCGTCCCGGCCACGTCGAGCGCGTTTGCGGCAAGCCCGAGGGCCGGAGACGTCGCCGAGACAAACTGGCCCGCGGGAGACTTGGCCGCGGCCTCAAGCACGCCCAGCGCATCAGCCAGCACGTTCTTCTGCAAGACGCCGCCGAAGCCGAGCTGGATCGGCCCTTCGCCGCGATACACCATGCGCGGGGTGAGTTGGCGATCGACGAGCAGCACCCGGTCGAGGCGGGAGAAGCTCTCGGCCTGTAGCGGGCCAGGCGCGGCGAGGCTCTCAGCTTCGGGCACCAGCGGCGCGCCGACCTGGCTACCGGCTTGCGCGCTTGCGCCTGCCAGCAGCGCGTCCTCCACCGCCGGCGCAAACACGCCAGCCAGCTTTGTTTCCTCATCAAAGTTGGTCTGGCCCAGAGCGCCAAAGAGGTAAGGGCCATATTTTGAGAGGTTGACGCGCCCCTTCTTGAGGCTCACCCGGCGCACCGCGAGCGAGATATAGCTTTCATGGGCGCGAAATCGGCGGCGCAGATTCTTGTTGAACCGCACCAAGGCATGGCCGTTTCCGGAGACGATGAGATCAGACGTCTCCATGCGCGTCCTCGGACGGGTGTTCGGACAGAGGTTCGGACGGTGTATCGGAAAGCATGCCGAGCTTTTTCAGGAGCGCGATGTCGGTGGGCCGCGTGATGGCACGAGGCGCGTTTTCCCGAAGATCGACCACAATTTTATCGTCCTTGCCCGCGAGCAATGCGAAAAGAGATTTAATGTATTCAATGTTGTAACGCTGGGCGCCCTCATCGAGATCGTCGAAGGCGACCAGGCCAGGGTGGTGGCGCCGCGCGGTATCCTTCCGCGGGCCCCATCGATAGCCTTTCAGGCGGCGCTCGGCGCACCAGCGCGCATGTTCAAGCCGGGCGAGTTTCATCATCAGGGCGGGCTCTTCATTGAGGCTCTGAAGTGTGGCCAGTCTCGGCAAATCATTAAGCGTTACAGCGCTCTCGCTCGATTGCGCTTCGGCGTACCAGGCGCGAAGATCATATCCTGCGGCATGGAGAAGGGCCGGCGTATACGCCGAGGCCGAGCGGCTGGAATAGCGCTGCCACTCCGACAGGCTCCGCCACTTCGGCACGGGCTGGTCCTTCCCCGCATAAAGCCTGTGATGGGTGGCGTGGATCTCGAACGCATGCCCGTCCGGCTCATCATCGAACACACGGGCTGCACTGACCATTTCGCTCCAGGCGCCGAAAGAGATGATCGGCATCCGCTTGATCGGCTCGGTCACCGACTCTCGGCTGTAGGCGAACACTGGAAAAGCCAACGCCTCGAATGGATCACCCGGTTCTCCAGTCTCGACGCTTGTTTCCGCGGTCAGGCGTTCGCACGCCACGAGAAGCCTCATACGCAGTTCCGACGCCGACAGGCGGGAATCGTTCGCTTTCCCAGTCGTCACATAGGCCGCCGTCAACGGCCGTTGTGAAATGTGGGCGAGCAAGTCACGCCACTTGTTCTCAGTCCCGTCTGAAACGTTCAGATCAAGCTCGAAGAATCGGCTCTCGAAGACCTCGGCATGGTCGGGCACGCGGGAAGTAAAGCGCGTCCAGGCGTCTCTCGAGCGATCGATGATCGTGAACCTTTGGAGCCCGTAAAGATCTGTCCGCTGGCTCTCGCAGATTTCAGTGAGGAGGGCCTCTCCGAAATCCCCAAATCCGGCGATAAGGACATGCTGGGGCACCTCGCCCGCGAGCAAGAACTGGGGAACATTGCCGAGTGCCGCGCGGGCAGCGGTCCGCGCTTCGGTGATAAATTCACCCACGCTGTCGAGCCCACCGGAGCGCTTATCCTCGGCGCGGCCTTCAGGCGGGTTGATCAGATCAGCCGCTTCCTGGGGATACGCGTCCCAGCGATCACTGACGACGGCAAAAAAGTGTGGCCCTTCGAGGTGTTCATTCTCTTTTTCTGATGGCTTTCCAAAAATATCCTCTGCGTGCAACATCTCCCGCGTGGTCGTGAATGTGCGGGTGTCATCGTCCATCGCTATGAGAACCGAGCGGGCCTTGGTGGCTGACGTGGCCTTCACCAGAGCATTACCGGTTCCGGCCTCAACAATGCGAAGAATGTTGCCCTGGTCCCGCGTTACGCCTTCGCTGCTTGCCCAGACCACACGGTTGAAACGCGATGCTTCTTCCGCCGTCGCTCGCGCGAAATCCGTATCCCCGATAACCACCATGTGACCGCTGAGGCGACCGGCGAGAAACTTGGTGAACCGCTCGGAAAACAGGCCCTGATACGCTTTCACCAGGAGCATGGTGAATGTGGCGACGCCAAAGAAACGCGCAATGGTCAGGCTCCATTGCGCGACACCCTCAATTTCCCTCTCATGGAAGAAGGCTGCGCCGTACATGTCGCTCAACGTGTTGACGCTGAGCGCGCGGTAAAATGAGACCTGTAAACGCTCGACCCAACCGAGTTCAGTTTCTGCCAACATCCAACCGAAAAAAGCCAGAATGAAAGCAATCACGCCGCAAGTGACGATGTACGAAATCGGAATGTCGAGAAGGGAGCGGTTGCGGAGGTTCACGGCCTTCCCCGGAATTCGGTCGCCGTCCTGCGCATGCTTTTGGTCTCGTGCGCCATTGTGCTCCCCTGCGGCTCACGCCCCCTTAACAGTTTGTAAAAGGGAACATTGCCGCGCGGGAGTCAATCGAGCCTGTCAGGCGAGTGGCGGTCCGAGCAGGGTGACCGCGAAATAGCCCTTAGGGTCGCTCCAGGTCTGCTCGCGGCGCCATCCGGCTTCAGCAAGCAGGTGGTCAAGCGAGGCATAGTCAAACTTCCGACTGATCTCGGTGTGGATCGTCTCGCCGGCTTCGAAATGAAACATGCGACCGCAAACCGTCGCCTGGGTCGGCGCCCTGGCCACCAGATGCATTTCAATCTGACTGGCTGAACTGTTCCAGCGCGCCTCGTGAGAAAAGACCGCCTCATCGAACTCAGCTCCGAGTTCGCGATTGATACGCATGAGGAGGTTGAGGTTGAACTCAGCCGTCACACCCTTGGAGTCGTCATAGGCCGGCACCAGGATGGAAGGGTCTTTTTTCAGGTCTGCACCGAGCAGGAACCGCGCCTTGGGGCCGAGGCTGTTACGCGCGGCCTTGAAGAACTTTACGATCTCCGCATCGGTGAGATTTCCGATGGTGGAACCTGGAAAGAAGCCGACGCGCTGGTCTGCGTCGCCTGGAGCCGTCGACAGATCCACCGGGCCTGTGAAGTCGGCTACGATCGGCGTCACCAACAAGCCCGGATAGTCCGCCGACAAGCTTTCCGCGGCATCTCTCAGGAAGGGGCCCGAAATATCAATCGGGACGTAACCGGCGGGCGCATCAAGTGCATCCAGCAGAATTCGGGTCTTCACCAAGGCGCCAGCGCCGTACTCGACGAGCACGATCCCCGGCCCGAGCGCCGCTGCCATGTCGCCAGCGTCTGTGTTGAAAATGGAGGTTTCGGTGCGGGTTGGATAATACTCTTCGAGGTCCGTGATCTGTTCAAACAGTTCGGAGCCGCGCCTGTCATACAGCCATCGCGACGGTATCGCTTTCTGCGGTTGCGACAGGCCAGCTAGCACATCGCGTGCAAATGCGGACTCGCATGGATCTGCGGTGCTCGTTTTATTCATTAGATCTCAGACCGTCCGGGCCAGGCGTAAACCGCTGAATTGCCAGCGTTTGTCTGGCTGAAAGAAATTGCGATAGCTGGCGCGGATATGTCCGGCAGGCGTGGCGCACGATCCGCCTCGAAGCACCATCTGACCACTCATGAACTTGCCATTGTATTCGCCCACTGTGCCTTCCAACGGCGCAAAGCCGGGATAGGGCAGGAACGCGCTGGCCGTCCATTCCCAGACATCGCCAAACATGCCCTGCAGGCCTTCCCCGCGCTGTGGCCGCGGGCGCAGGCGGCCTGTTTCGCGCAGGTTTCCGTCGATCCCGGAGGTGGACGCCGCAACCTCCCATTCGGCCTCGGTGGGCAGCCGCGCGCCTGCCCAGGTGGCGAACGCATCTGCCTCATAGTAGCTGATGTGACAGACAGGCGCGTCGAGATCGATGGGCTGGGGCCCGCGCAGCGTCATGGACCACCACTCGCCATCCCTGTTGTCCCAATAAAGTGGCGCGTCCCAATTGTCCTGCTGAACGCAGGCAAATCCATCCGACAGCCAAAGCTGTGCGGTGTCATAGCCTCCGTCATCAATGAAGGCGGCCCACTCGCGATTGGTTACCGCGCGGCTGGCCAGTTCAAAGTCGCAGAGCAGGACGTCGTGCCCCGGACGCTCGCAGTCGAAGGCGAAGCTCTCGTCTAACGCGCCGATCTGGTGGATGCCGCCTTCGAACCCACACCAGGAGGGTTGCGGGATCGGCGAGCTTTCCACGGCCAGGGGTTCGCCAGGCCGGTAGGCAGGCATCAGGGGATTCTGTGCAAACAGGTGCAGGATGTCGGTCAGGATCAATTCCTGGTGCTGCTGCTCATGGTGCAATCCGAGAATGATCAGGTCCGCGAGGTCTGACGCTGCGCGCGACAGCAAAGGGGCCATCGCCTCGTCCACATGCGCTCTATAGTCCAGAACCCGGCTCAGCGACGGCCGCGTGAGCAACCCGCGGCGTGGGCGGGCATGCCTCGGGCCCGCGCCTTCGTAGTAGGAGTTGAACAGGAATGCGAAACGCTCATCGAACGGCTGATAGTCCGGCAGTTGAGCATCCAGTACGAAGGTTTCGAAAAACCAGGTCGTGTGAGCGAGGTGCCATTTGGCGGGACTCGCATCCGGCATGGATTGGACCGTTGCGTCAGCGTCGCTCAGCCCATCGACAAGCTCAACCGTATGCGCGCGCACGGCGTGAAAGGCTTCGCTCAGAGTAGTCCCCGCCGGGAGGCCCGTGACCTGTAAATGCGTCATTACCGTCTCCGTACCCGCTTAGGTAGATGGTTCGAGCCTCGAACACCACCCCATTCGGCGTAACAGTTTTGCAACGCAAAAGGTTGCGAGGGCTCACAGTGGAACATGTTATCTGGCCATAGCGTGACGGGGCGCGTAAATGTCGACGCTTCGGCTGTGCGGGCCAGCTTCACGCCTTCAAGGATGAAAACATTGACCAAAATCACATTGCACTCGGGGGATCTGCCAGCCGATCTCGACCTCGGATCGATCTTGGCCGTTGACACAGAAGCCATGGGGCTGAAGCCCGGCCGTGACGCCTTGTGTGTTGTTCAATTGTCATCGGGGGATGGCACGGCGCATCTCGTACAACTTGACCGTGACTTCGACTGCCCACACCTCAAGGCGCTTCTGGCTGATCCTGATGTGCTGAAGATCTTCCATTTTGCCCGATTTGACGTGGCGATGATGAAGAAGTGGCTCGGCATCGACTGCGCGCCGGTCTGGTGCACAAAGATCGCGTCCAAGCTGGCGCGGACCTACACAGACCAGCACGGGCTCAAGCATGTCGCCAAGGAAGTGGCCGGAGCCGACATCTCTAAGGCACAGCAAAGCTCAGACTGGGGCCGCGCCGAGCTGACCCAGGCACAGATGGAGTACGCCGCCTCGGACGTCCTCTATCTTCATGCAATCCGCGCGGGACTGGTCGATATGCTGGAGCGGGAAGGCCGGCTGGAGCTGGCCCAGGCCTGTTTCGATTTTCTGCCTGTGCGCGCGCACCTCGACCTGGAAGGCTGGGAAGACACCGACATTTTTTCCCACAGCAGCTAGCTGCATGCACTTTGAGTTAATTGCAGGGATGAAGACAGCGCTTCCTTGCGCCTGCGCCGTGCGATAGACACATTTGCAAGGCACTTGAGAGGCGAGCGGCCCCTCGCAGCAAAGAGACGTCATGAGCGCTGAGCCAGCCATAGAAACGGAGTTTGTCTGGACGCCGCGCCGACAAGTTACGTTGGCGCAGACCCGGCGTCGCAGTACTATCGTCCGTTATATGCGGCTGTCCTTCACAGTTGGCGCCGCAATCGCTGTTGGAGTGCTGGCAGGACCTGTCATCGCCAATGCGGTGTCCGGGCTGGGCGACGAGCGGCGCACCTTTGGCAGCGACGAAATCGTGACGATGATCAATCCGCGCTTCACTGGCCGCGACGAGACGGGCGCAGCATTTGTGATCACCGCCGATACGGCCCAGCGTCGGCGCGCGAATGAGAACATCATCGATCTGACAAATCCCAAAATGGTGGATGAGACGGGCAGCCAGGTGACGGCACCAGAAGGCACCTATGACCGCCAGAGCCAGACCCTCGACCTCTTCCGCGACGTCCAGGTGTCAGATGAGGCAGGCTACAGGTTTCGCTCCACCAGTGCGCGGTTCTACGTGCTCGAAGACCGGATCGAGGGGGTTGAGCCTTTGTACGGGACAGGCCCGCTGGGTGACATCCGCTCTGACGGATATGAGATCACGGAAGACGGCGACGTGATCACCTTCACTGGCAACGTCGAGATGGTGTTCGAGCCGAACCCGCCACGAAGCGAAGAAGACATGACCGATGCGGTTGGGGACAGCTCGCAAACAGAGACCTTGGAGACAGATGGTGAAAATGGATAGGAAATTTGGATGGGTGGGCGCTGCGGCCCTCGCGCTGGCAGCGATGACGGCGGGACCTGCTGCAGCGCAGCTATCCTCGGAAGGCGGGCCCATCCGCGTCAATGCCGACAGCTCGCAAATATTGGAGCGTGATCGCCAGGTTCTGGTGATCGGCAATGTGGACATCATCCAGGGCGATGCGCGCCTGCGTGCAGACAATGTGACTTTGTTTTACGGCAGCAGTGGATCTTCCGAAGGAGGGATCGGCGGCAGTTTCGGCGAAATCGAGCGGATGCGCGCTGAAGGAGATGTCTTCTACGTCACGCCCGACCTGAAAGCGCGCGGCGACGTGGGAATCTACGATGCCCAGGCCGACACAATCCGCCTTCAGGGCGAAGAAGTGGTGCTCATTCGCGGCGAAGACGTCGCCACAGGTTGCGAGATGATCCTGCAGGTCTCTGCCGGACAATCCACGCTGCGCGGCTGCGATGGCCGCGTCCAGATCGTCATCATCCCTGAAGAGGGACAGAACTAATTCGCGCAACGGGGGAATTCCCCCGGAGATGCTAAAACGATTTTAATCATGCGCCGCTATGCACAGCCCCAGGGATGCGGCGCTCAAAGCGCTGTAGAGGAGCTGGTCCATGGAAAATCCTGCAGAAGGCCTGTTTGTGGAAGGACTCTCGAAGTCCTTTGGCAAACGCCAGGTCGTGCAAGATGTCTCCCTGTCGCTCCAGCGCGGCGAGATCGTTGGCCTGCTCGGCCCGAACGGGGCTGGCAAGACGACCTGCTTCTACATGATCATGGGACTGATCGCGGCCGATGGCGGAAAGATCACCATTGATGGCGCCGATGTCACCAACTTGCCCATGTACCAACGCGCCCGTCTGGGAATGGGCTACTTGCCACAGGAAGTCTCGATCTTTCGCGGCATGAGCGTGTTCGAAAACGTCATGTCCGTGGTCGAGTTGTTCGAGAAGGACAAAGCTGAGCGCAAACGCCAGGTCGAAGCCCTGCTTGCAGAGCTGCACATCGAACATCTTGCAAGCCAATCATCGACGTCACTTTCAGGCGGTGAACGCCGCCGGGTCGAGATTGCCCGCGCGCTCGCGTCTCGCCCAAGCTTCATGCTGTTAGATGAACCGTTCACCGGCATCGATCCGCTGGCCATATCCGATATTTCCGACCTTGTCCGCTATTTGAAGAAACGCGGCCTGGGCGTCTTAATCACGGACCACCAGGTGCGTGAAACCCTTGAAATCGTTGACCGAGCCTATGTCATGTATGACGGCGCGGTCCTGTTTGACGGCCCACCTGATATGGTGCTGCGCAATGAAGAAGTGCGCCGCGTCTATCTGGGGGATCGTTTCGCCGCCTAGAGAGCTTTCGCATGTCCGTCCGGCAACGTCTCGATCTGCGCCAAAGCCAGTCCCTGGTGATGACGCCCCAGCTCCAGCAAGCTATCAAGCTGCTACAGCTGTCCAACATCGAGCTCGCAGAATTTGTCGAGGCGGAGATCGAGAAGAACCCGCTGCTGCAACGCGGCGAAGGCGAGGCCGGCGACGCCCCACAGGACGGCGCGAACGAGCCTCAGTCGCGCGAAAGCCTTACGCTTGATGACTCAAGCGGCCTGAACGAGGCGCGAGAGGCGCTGGATGCGCCCACAGAAGACGTTTTCGAGGCTGGCACAGGCTCAGATGCGCCAACGCCTGCTGCGGCAGGGCCGAGCGCGTCGACCGACTGGTCCAAGGCCGGGAGCGGGAAGGCTGGCGGCGAGGATTATGATTTCGAAGGCTCGGTTTCGAGCGAGATCTCGCTGCTTCAGCACCTGCACAACCAGCTCAACCTTTCCAGTCTCGATACTGCCGATCGGCTGATCGCCGCGCGCTTGATCGATGACACCGACGATGGCGGCTATTGCCGGGCCGACCTTGATGAGACCGCCGAAGCGCTCGGCGCAGCGGTGACCGAGGTCGAGCGCGTTCTGAACGTGTGCCAGACCTTCGACCCGACGGGCGTCATGGCGCGTTCGGTGCCTGAATGCATGGCGCTGCAGTTGAAAGAGCGCGATCGCTACGACCCTGCCATGCAGGCCCTGATCGAAAATCTCGACCTCGTGGCCAAGCACGACATCAAGCGGTTGAAAGAGCTGTGCGGCGTCGACCAGGCAGATGTCCTCGACATGATCGCCGAGTTGCGCACACTGACGCCGCGCCCGGGTGGCAGCTTTGCCAGCGATACGGCGGTCGCCGTGGCCCCCGATGTGTTTGTCAGGGAGTTGCCCAGCGGCATGTTCGCCGTTGAACTCAACAGCGAAACGCTTCCCCGCGTGCTCATGGACAATGCCTACTACGCTGAAGTGTCTGCCTTGCCGATGCGCGACCGCGAAAAGGAATTCATCACCGAGTGTGCAGCGAACGCGACCTGGCTGATCAAGTCCCTCGACCAGCGCGCACGTACGATTTTGAAAGTGGCCAGCGAGATCGTGCGCCAGCAGGACGCGTTCTTCGCCCATGGCGTCGCGCATCTTCGCCCGCTCAACCTGAAGCAGGTCGCCGACGCGATCAGCATGCACGAATCCACGGTCAGCCGCGTGACGTCCAACAAATACATGTCCACGCCGCGCGGCCTGTTCGAATTGAAATACTTCTTCTCTGCCGCCATTCCCTCCACAGGCGGCGGCGATGCCCATTCCGCAGAAGCGGTGCGCCATCGCATCAAAGCGCTGATCGAGCGTGAAACGGCTTCTGACGTGCTATCAGATGATCAGATCGTTGAAATTCTGACAGAATACGGAATCGAGATTGCTCGGCGAACTGTTGCCAAATACCGTGAAAGCCTCGGCATCCCGTCTTCGGTGCAACGGCGCCGCCGGATGCGCCAGTCTGCCTGACCTCTCGGGCACTGAAAGAAAATGCGCCCGTTTTTTGCATAGGGTGTGTTTTCGCGGCAACATGGAGTCTCATCAATGAATGGAGGACGACGTTGCAGATCAAGATAGCCGGAAAGAATGTGGACCTTGGCGCGGCCCTCCAGGAAAGAATTGCAGGCGGCCTTGAGGGTGCGGTCTCAAAATACTTTGACCGCCCCGGCGACGCCCATGTCACGGTTTCCAAGAGCGGCCACCTTTTCGAAGTCGACATGAACGTCCACCTGGACTCCGGCATCATTCTGCAAGCCGTTGGCGAAGCCGACGATCCCTATGCAGCACTCGACGCTGGCCTTGCAAAGATCGAGAAACGGGTTCGGCGCTACAAGCGCCGCCTGCGCGATCATCACCGCCCAGGCCGCTCGCCCCTTCCTGTCGAGGAGGCGCTCAGCTTTGTGCTCGCTCCCTCGCCCGATGAGGACGATGGCGGCGAAGATTTGCCCAATGGCGTCGACCAGGCCCCACTGACAGTGGCGGAAGGAAATGCCCAAATTCGCACCATGACCGTGTCAGAAGCGGTCATGCAGCTGGAATTGGGGGAATCTCCGGCCCTAATGTTCAGAAATGCTAGGCATGACGGCCTGAATATGGTCTACCGCCGCCCAGATGGTCACATTGGCTGGGTCGACCCGGCGAGTTCAGACAAATCATAGACTTTTTGGAACCTTCGGATGGCGATTGATCTTTCTGCCCTTCTTGACCGCGGCGTTGTTCTCACGGAGCCAGGATTCGGCAGCCGGAAGCAGGCAATCCTGAGGCTCTCTTCCGCGCTTGGTGCTGAACTCAAGCTGGATGAGCGCGCAATCTTCGATGCGGTCATGGAGCGCGAGCAACTCGGCTCAACCGGCGTTGGGGAAGGCGTGGCGATTCCCCACGCGCGGCTCGCCAAGCTGGATGCGCCGGTTGGTGGGCTCTTGCGCCTTTCCGAGGGCGTGGATTTCGATGCGGTCGATGATCAGCCCTGTGACCTGATTTTCATGCTGCTGGCGCCTGTGACGTCTGGCGCCGATCATTTGCGTGCACTGGCGCAAGTGTCCCGCGCGTTCCGCCGCAGCGAAATCCGGCAGGCTCTGCGCGCAGCGGACTCAGCCGACGCCATGTTCCAAATCCTTTGCAAGGACGCCGCGAAAGCCAAGGCGGCCTCCGCGGCGTAGATTACGCTGCTTTTTTGCACTGAGCGCCAGCTTGCTAGTGCAGGCTCGTCGGCGTCAGACTGTGCGCACGCGCTGCTGCAAACGCCGCCTCGCGGCCTTCGACAATCGCAAGGCGCTCGCCCGAAGCGTTGTGCACGGCGAAAAGATCGTCAGTTGTGCCAAGTTCTTCCAGCGCATTGGCAGGCAGAATGGCATGAAGTTCGTCTTCGGAGATCGGACGCACGTACACGAGTTGTGTGTCGTCGACGCCATTCAGGGTGTGTGTCTCAAGTGTCATCGCAGGGTCCTTCCTTTCAAGACAGGTCCATTTCGACGCTCGGCGCCGGCCACCTGATCATCAGCGCAGCCCGAAACCAGTGTCTGGTGAAAAGGTGGGTCGAAAGCCCGGCGCCTTCAAGGGCGTGTCTGCTCTATGGCGGGAAATCGGAAGGCGTGTCGCGCAACACGGCAGAACGTCAAAAGGCAAACAAATACAGCTGCTTAGATCGATCCGAATTGCTGCTATTCCGCTGCAAAGTCGTTTTCAATTGTCTGTGACAATGCGCCAGGGACTGGTGGAGCCAGGCGGAATCGAACCGCCGACCTCTTGAATGCCATTCAAGCGCTCTCCCAACTGAGCTATGGCCCCGGGTGTCCCGGACTTGGGAAGGGCGGAGATACCCCCGCCCTGTGGCTTAATCAAGCCTTGTCTTCATCATCGCCGTCGGAATCGTCATCGTCGAGGTCAATGTCGCCATCGACGTCGATGTCGAAATCATCATCGTCATCATCGAGCAGGACATCGTCTTCGCTGTCGTCGTCGACACCTTCTTCGGTGAAGCCGGCAGGCACCTTGGCCGTGCCCGCATCATCCTCGCCATCATCGTCGCTGCCTTCGAGGACGACCTCGTCAGCGTCATCGCCGAGCTCGAGGGCTTTTTCCTCGTCTTCGTCCTCATCCTCATCGTCGTCGCCGTCAGCGTCTTTGCCCGTGTCGGCGTCGTCTTCGATCTCGTCCTCGTCTTCATCCTCTTCGGGATCTTCAGGCTTGGCCGCGCCGCGCTTGGATTTGGTGGGCTTCGGCGCAGTCTCGAAGAAGGACAAGGGATACTCGATACCTGTGTAAGGCGAGACGATGGGATCCTTGTTCAGGTCGTAGAAATTCTTGCCCGTTTCGGGGCAAGTGCGTTTGGTGCCGAGATCAGCTTTAGCCACGTTTGTCCGCCCTGTAATTTGCATGTCGATTTTCGGGGGCGCGCTTGCCAGAAACCCTCTGCCCTGTCAAAGCGCAATTGTTGTTATTGCCCGCATTCGGAGCATTTGCCCCATGGCTTGGACCTCACACCCTGTTGCAGAGATCACGGGGCGTGTACGCGCGCCTGGCGACAAGTCCTGCAGCCACCGCGCCCTGATCTTTGCGGGCCTGGCCGAGGGCACGAGCGAGATCACCGGGCTTCTCGAAGGC
>JBCBGD010000059.1:0-12140 GCA_038527085.1 Pseudomonadota bacterium
CGCCCTGATGCCGATGGACAATTACGGCTTCAGCCAGCGCTTCGCTTGGGTGAACGATAAGTTCGGTGTCTCCTGGCAGCTGAATTTGCCTTAGCGGCATTATTTAGGATCAGAATAAGGGGCGCCGAATTCAGTCGTGCTCGCTACTATCCCGGGTAAGTAACGGCACCGATAAGGCGTTAAAGGCCATGTAAATCAGCATAATACCGAATGATCCAGCCAACACTGGCTCGCTTTGCTGAGAGTAACCGTATCCGAAAAGACATAACCAGATGGCCGCTAACACAATATTGATTGCTAAATGCCAAGCGGGGAGGCGCTTCCACTTCACTTCCCCGCCTCCTTCCAGCCGCCTTTGGCAGTTTGCTGGAAGTAGCGGCAGGTGAGGCCCGCATCCTTGGCGGCCTTGAACTGGGCGCGGGCGATGTCGCGGGTTGTCTGGTCCGCGCCTTCGAACATCACCATGCAGCGCTCGAACGGCGCATCGGTCGGGGCCTGCGTCCCGTCGAGCAGGAGGACGGCGGCGGCTTCATTTTCGTTCTTCAGCGCGCCGGAAATCAGTATGGGCTGGCGCGCGGGGTCGAGCCCCGCCGCCTCGGCCTGGCCATGGGGCAGGAAGCTGTCGTCACTGTAGGTCCATAGCCCCGCATCCAGCGCCGCGCGTCGGCCTTCATCGGCGCTGACGGCCAGCACCCGCCAGCCGCGCTCCAGACACTTCTCAAGCAGGGGCCCCGCGGCCCGCTCAGGCCCGGTTTTTTCGAGATGGTAGAACCACCATTCGGGGGTGCTGGTCATCATCGCTGCCCCCTCTGACCCAGCGCTGTCGCGCTGGCCCACCTCCCCCACTGCATGGTGGAGGAAAGCCGTGTAGATTCTTCCTCCACCCGCTTGCGGGGGGAGGTGCCCGAAGGGCGGAGGGGGGAAACCAATCCCTTACCCCTCATAATTCTCCGCAATCCAGCGCGAGAGGAGACGGGGGCCGAAGCCTGAGGGCCAGGCGGGATCGGTGGCGGGCTTGGAATTGCCCTCCTTCCAGGCCACGCCTGCAATGTCCAGGTGAGCCCAGGCGATATCCTTGTTCACGAAGCGCTGGAGGAATTGCGCCGCCGTGATCGAGCCTGCCGCGCGTCCGCCAATGTTGCGCATGTCTGCGAACCTGGACTTCAGGAGCCCGTCATAAGTGTCGCTCAGCGGCATGCGCCAGACACTCTCACCGGACGTCTCGCCCGCCTTGGAGAGCGCGCCCGCCAATTCGTCATTGTTGGAGAACAGGCCCGCATGCTCATGGCCGAGTGAGATCACGATGGCACCGGTGAGCGTGGCCAGATCCACAATCGCGCGGGGCTTGAAGTGCTCCTGCGCGTACCAGAGCACATCGGCCAGAACGAGGCGGCCTTCGGCATCGGTGTTCTGGATTTCAATAGTCTGACCGGAGGCTGAGGTGACGATGTCGCCAGGGCGCTGGGCGTTGCCGTCCGGCATGTTCTCCACCAGTCCGATGAGGCCCACGACATTGGCCTTGGCCTTGCGCCGGGCGAGCGCGAGCATCGCGCCGGTCACGGCCGCTGCGCCGCCCATATCGCCCTTCATGTCTTCCATTTGCGGGCCGGGCTTGAGTGAGATGCCGCCCGTATCGAAGCACACGCCCTTGCCGACGAGGCAGACAGGATCCTCACTGCCGCCGCCATTCCACTTCATAATGGCGAGCTGGCTTTCGCGCACCGAGCCCTGGCCCACGCCGAGCAGGGAGCCCATGCCAAGCTCGTTCATCTTCTTCTCGCCGAGGACTTCGATTTCGAGGCCTTCGAGGTGGAGGTCCTTCACGCGCTCGGCGAAGCTTTCAGGGTGCAGGATGTTCGGCGGCTCGTTCATCAGGTCGCGGGCGAGATAGGTGCCTGCGGTTTCCGCATCGAGCGGTTCGAAGGCGTCGTCTGCCTGCTTGGGCTTATCGGTCACCACGACGAGATCGGTCAGGCTCGGCTTCTGCTCGTCCTTCATCTTGGTTCTGTAGGTGTCGAAGCGATAGGCCGCGAGCTTCGCACCCGTTGCGACGGAGGCGGCGTCGCTGGCGTCGTCCACATTCACGGCGAGCGACTTGAATCCGCTCATCGCCTGGGACTTGATGAGTTCCGCGCCGATCCGCTCATAGGTCGCAGGCTTGCGATCGCCCGGCTTTCCGCCGCCCATCAGCACCGCGCGGCGGGTCTCGGCCGATTTCGGCATCACCACAATGGCGTGCTGGCCGAGCTTTCCTGTGAAGCGCTCTGCCGACAGCGCCTCTGCGAGAAGGCCGCCTGAAGCCTCGTCCAGGCTCTTTGCCACCTCTGGCAGGCCAGCCGCCTCATCAACTATGAATGCCTGGATGTCGGCGTCGGCTGAACTCTTGAAACTGATTTTCATCTGTAAACTCTCCATCTGGGGTGAGACTTAGCCATCGACGCGGGCGGTGCAACTCGCTACTTGGGAAATTCCATCGCATCATCCATGTTTTCGCTCGACCCGCCGCAGGAGCCGACCCCCATCCCATGAACCGGATACAGACATACCTTTTCGGCGAAGTGCTTCGCATGGTCCTGACAATTGTCGGCGGTCTGGCCTTGCTCGCGCTGCTGGCCCAGGGGCTGTCACAGACGGATCTGATCATCGAGAACCGCCAGTCCGCGCTGACCTATTTTTACATCGTCATGCTGGGCGCGCCGCAGGTGATCGCCCTTTTGACACCTCTGGCGCTGTTCATCGCCGCGGTCTGGTCGCTGAACAGGATCCACAAAGATAATGAGATCGTTGTGGCCCAGGCAGCGGGCATGGCGCGCTGGCAGGTCGCGTCCCCGATCATCAGGCTGGCCTGCATCGCTGCGGTTGCGCACCTCACCATCAATCTCTGGGTCCAGCCGACGGCGCAGCGCACCCTGCGCGAGAATGTCGCCGACATCCGCCAGGACCTTGCCGCCGCCCTGATCCGGCCGGGCCAGTTCACCAGCGCAGAAGACAAGCTCACCTTCTATGCCAGAGACAGCCAGGGCGATGATTTGCGCGGTATCTTGATCTCGGACGGGCGCGACCCGACCCGGCGCGTCGACTATCTCGCTCAGGAGGGCACGGTGATCCGCGTCGATGGCGCGCCGGCGATCGTCATGCGCAACGGGCAGATCCACGATCTCTACGAGAATGAATCCCTCTCCATTCTGGATTTCGACCAGTACACTTTCGACCTTGCGCCCTTCATGGCCGAACAGGGCGAGGTGACCCTGAAGAGCTCTGACCGGTATTTGCATGAGCTCTTCTTCGTGGACCGGAAGAATTATCTCGAAGTCCAGAACGCGGACAATTTCCTGGCTGAGGCGCACGCGCGGCTGACTATGCCGCTGCTGAACATCGCGATGGCGATGATCGCGATCATGGCGGTGATTGGCGGGGATTTCTCCAGACGCGGCTATTCAAAGCGCATCGCGGTCGCAACGGCTGGCGCGCTCGGCCTTGTGATTGTGCAATTGTCGGTGCAGTCCGCTGCGGCCAGCGATCCTATGCTCAACATAGTGCAATGGGGCCTTCCCCTTGCGGTGATCGTCGTGATCGGCTGGCTCAGCTTCGCCCGCGGGCGCAACCTCAAACCGAAACGTGTTCGGCGCTTCCTGCTGCGTGAGCGGCTTGAAACAGATGAGCCGGCGCCCGCATGACGCTGTTCCCCCGCATCTCGCGCTATATTCTGATGCAGTGCCTGCAGGGGCTTGGGCTTGTGCTCGCCGTGTTTGTGCTCGCCATCATGCTGGTGGATGTGGTCGAGCAGATGCGCACCGTGGGCGGCGATGTGGATTTGTCTGTGGTGCAGGCGGTTCAGCTCTCGCTGATGAAGCTGCCCATGCTGATCGAGCAAACCCTGCCATTCGCGATCCTGATCGCCGCGATGATGGCCTACACCCAGCTCAACCGCCGCGCCGAGCTGTCGATCATTCGCGCTAGCGGCATGTCGGCCTGGCGGTTTCTGGCGCCGCTCGTGCTGATGGCGGGGCTGCTGGGCCTCTTCTCCATGACTGTGCTCAATCCGCTAGGGGCGTATCTGACCTCGAGTTTCGAGGCGACGCGGGCGCAATTGCTGCAGGACGGCGCGCCCGGCCGCGCGGCTGCGACAACAGGCGGTGACATCTGGCTGCGCCAGGGCGACCAGGAGCGCCAGATCGTGGTCTATGCCGAGGAAGTCGTCGACGGTTCCGAACTCCGCGGCGTGAAGATGCTGGAAGAAGAGCGGGTGATCGAAAACGGCCAGCCGACCGAACTGTTCGAATTTGTGCGGAGGATTGATGCAGAGCGCGCCCTGATCCGGGATGGGTTCTGGCAGCTGGAGAATCTCATTGAGAACACGCCAGGAAGTGTCGGCGTCCAGCGCGACTTCCTGTCGATCCCGACAGATATGGACGCCGACAGGCTGCTCGACCGGTTTGCCTCGCCCAACACGATCGGCTTTTGGGACCTGCCGCGCTTCATCGCACAAACCGCCTCGGCAGGGCTCGACGCCTCGCGCTACAGGATGCGGTATTGGAGCCTGTTGGCCTCGCCCGTGCTGTACATTTCCATGGCGCTGATCGGCGCGCTGGTTTGCCTTCGCCTGTCGCGCCTTGGCGGCACATCACGCCTCATCGCCATCGGGGCGGGCTGCGCGGTGGGGCTGTTCTTCATCACCCAGCTGTCCTCCAGCCTGGGATCGGCCGGCGCCGCCCCGCCCTATATCGCGGCCTGGTCACCGGCCTTGTTCGCCCTGTTTGCCAGCCTCGGCGTGCTGGCCTATCGCGAAGACGGTTAGAATTTCACCGCGTGATCGACCATCACGCTGGCATTTTCCGGAATGCCGAGCTCGTCCAATGTCCAGGTGAGTTGCTTGCTGAAGGGCGCGCGCCGGCATGTATCGGGCTCATCGCGGCGGAACTCGACGGAGTAGCTGCGATCAGATTCGCGGTCGACATCGAAGGAGAAATCCTGCTCGGACGTGCAGCCCGAACTGCGCACCCAGATCGATACCTTGTCAGCATCCACCAGCGCGCCATGGACCGTGCGCGAGGACGACGTTGAAAACTCTGCTGAATAATCGTCCTCGTCAGCATCAATGATGACACAGCCAGGCAGGACAAGCGTGGCAGCAAGCGCGGCTGCGGCGGCGAGATGTTTCATTTTTGATCAACTCCATATTGACAAACAATATGCGCATATTGAATATCGAGAAAACTTCGTCAAGCGTCTTCCCATCGCAACCTCAGAAAGGCCGCCACTCGTGAAACGCATCCTCCTGACCACTGCAGGCGTGCTGGCCATCAGCGCCTGCGTCTATACCGCCACTTCCTTCGACACGGCAGCCGCCGAAACCACCGGCAGCGATGTGGACATTCGTGGCATCAAAGCCCTCTCAGCCTCGTCCGGCCTGAACGTCGACTACGAGGTGTCAGACGCCTACACGATCGACATTGAAGTCACCCGCGGCGATGTTGAGGACGTGCGCGTCGAGCGGCGCGGCAACACGCTCGAGATTGGCCGGACACGCAAGAATGGCTGGGGCTGGGGCAACCGTCTCAACGCTACCGTCACCGTGCTCGGACCCAACCTCGAGAGCATCGACGTGTCGTCAGGCACCGATGTCACGGTCACTGGTCTCAGCGTGGACCGCTTGAACCTCGAAGCCTCCTCAGGCGCTGATCTCGACGTGACCGGAACGTGCGAAACGCTGCGCGCCGATGCCTCTTCTGGCTCCGACATCGATGCGTCGGGGCTGCGCTGTGAAGATGGCGACCTGGAAGCCTCTTCGGGCGCTGACATTGACGCTTATCTGACGGGCACGGTGGACATCGATGTGTCTTCCGGCGCGGATGTGCGCGTCGAAGGCGGCGCGCGGATCGGCTCGGCCGAGAAATCGTCCGGCGCGGACTACGAGGTCAAGCCAGGGCCGCTTTGATTGCCTGCAAGAAGTCGATGACAATGCTTCGGTCGGGTCCACCACTCACGGTGATGCGGGTTCCGCCGAGGCGGATTTGCCACCAGCCATGCTTTTCGATGGGATTTGCGAGCAGGTCCTCGAAGGGGATGAATTGAGGCTGGTCATAGTCGCCAGACGAGTGATGCACACGAAGGCCCCGAGTGGTGATGACAAGGGCATCATTGGCATTCTTCATCACGGTAAAATCGATCAGGGCCAGCACATCCTCGTCGTCCGGGACGCCGCATTTGACGCGCGCATTCATCAGCTTCGGCCCAGGAATGTCGCCGACATGGAGTTGGTCATCGCATTCGAAGCGGAGAAAGCTGTCGTCCAGCACTGACAGTGTGCGCCCGACGCTTTGCGGGGCAGGTGCTGGCTGGACCTGAGGGGCTTGCTGAACCGGCGCACCGCCCGTCACAACGCGTTCCAACGCATCGGCGAGACGGCCCGCATCCTCAACAAACCGCATGTGGCTGAGGGGCGCCGCATTGCGCCTGGCGAGCGGCTTGAGTTCGTCGGGAAGTTGGTCTGAGACCGGCATGACCGCGCCATCGAGCAAGACAGGCACGACACGAACATCGCGCTCCAGCGCTGCCGCGATCTCGATTCGCACGAAATCGCCTTCCTCATGGAGTCGTTCAGACAGCCAGCGCGGCCCGATCACGGCGATCAGTGCGTCGCACGCGGCCACCTTTTCGGAGATCACTTCGTGGAAATCGACGCCGATTTCGATGCCATCGACATCCATAAAGACCTCCTCGCGACCGAGCCGAGCAGAGAGGTGGTCAAACAGCCGACCGGCCGATGCGGCGGCATCTTCGCGCCTGTACGAGATGAACACACCGGACATGATCTTACTCCTCGCGTGGTTCTCACCGACAAATTATTCTGTAATTGCGCTGCGGGGAAGCTCGCATTCGGCCCGTGAACCGATTAAACGGCGATGCTGAGCATTCTCAATCCCGATGTCGATGGCGGCTTCGACCTTCAAAACGCCGCAGCTGTCTTCAAGACTCATGGCCATGTCAGGCTCGCGGGCGTGATGGTGCCGGAACGCGCCGAAGCGATCGCCAAGGAGCTGCTCGCGCTGCAGGACTGGGCATTGTCCTACGGCGTCACGGAAGGAGTTGGCCGGGTCAATCCTGCCGAAATCGCCTCCTGGCCCGAAGACACGCGCAAGGCGTTCAATCAGACGCTCGTCGAGTCCGCGCGCAAGGGCGACGGCTTTGCCTATTTCAGCTCAACGCTGGACGGCAGCGATGGCCAGGGCCCACTGCCGCCAAGCGCGAAAGCCATGGGCAGCGAGCTGATGGACCCGGCCCTGCTGGCATTCATCAACAGCCTCACCGGCCTCACTGGAGATGTCAGCCGCGTGGATGCGAGCGTGACGCAGTTCAGGCCGGGCCACTATCTCACGCGCCACACCGACAAGCCCCAGGGCCAGGATCGCAAGCTGGCCTTCGTCTGGGGACTGACGCCGAACTGGCATCCGGACTGGGGCGGGCTGCTTCAATTCTATCAGCCGGATGGTTCGCCAAACCTTGCCTTTGCGCCGGGGCTCAACACGCTGGATCTGTTCTCAGTGGAGAAAATTCACGCCGTGACCTATGTGGCGCCGTTCGCAGGTGGCCCGCGCCAGGCCGTCTCGGGTTGGTATCTGGGCTAGCCGCCCCTCCCCAACGTCAGTGATTGCCGTTTCCTGTGAGTGGGCCATAAACGGGCCATGAGTGGCTCTCCAGACACAGATTTCAATCCCACGCCGTTGGACACCTACCGCGGCGAGGTGCCTGACACGCCCGACTGGTTCAAAACCGCCGTCACGACGCCGTTTGAAGAACGATTTCTCGAGGTCGATGGGGCAGCCGTGCGCTATCAGATCTGGGGGGACGCGGCCAAACCAGGCCTGCTTCTTGTGCACGGCAATGGCGCCCATGCCCACTGGTGGGACTTCATCGCGCCTTACCTTCTGGAGCATCACCAGGTCGCCGCGATGACCTTTTCCGGCATGGGCGACAGCGAGTGGCGGGACGCCTATTCGCTGCAGGGGTTTGCCGATGAGCAGATGGCCGTGCTGGCCGATGCGGGCTTCTTTAAGCGTTCCGGGAAACCGATCATCTGCGCGCACAGTTTTGGCGGCTTTGCCACATTTCTGGTCGCGGCAAAGCATGGTGACAAGCTGGGTGGCACAATCACCGTGGACACGCGGGTCAATCCCCCCGGCGGCCCTGAGATGGGCCCGCCATCGCGCCCACGCGGCAACCGGGTCTATCCAACGCTGACGGCGGCGTTGGCGCGGTTTCGCCTCGCCCCGCCTCAGCCCTGCGAGAACCACTTCATCCTCGACTATATCGCCCGCCACTCCCTGAAAGAGAGCACCGGCGATCGCGGCGAGCCTGGCTGGACCTGGAAATTCGATCCCGGCATCTGGCAGCGCTTTACCGGCATGGACGATCCTGGCGCACTCTTGCGGGCCACGGGCTGCCGCACGGCCATCGTACGGGGTGAGCAGTCCATCCTTGTGCGCAACGATGTGCGCGACTTCATGCTGGAGTGCCTGGGCGGCCAGGCGCCGTTTATCTCCATCCCTCACGCCCAGCACCATGTTATGCTCGACCAGCCGCTGGCCTTCGTCGCAGCCGTGCGCACGATCCTGGCGGATTGGCGCCACTCGACACCAAAGCGAACAGTCTAGGAGCCAACCCATGCTGACCGCCGATCTGTCCGGGAAAACCGCATTCGTCACGGGCGCATCGTCTGGATTTGGCGCACAGTTCTCCAAAGTGCTCGCCGCGAATGGGGCGGAGGTGATCGTAGCGGCGCGGCGTGCCAACCGCCTGGACGCACTGGTGAGCGAGATCGACGCGGCTGGCGGCGCCGCACAGGCCGTCGCCCTCGATGTGAGCAATCCAGATGCCGTGAAGGCCGCTTTCGGCGATGCTGGCGCGGTGGACATCGTGGTGAACAATGCCGGCGTGGCAGGCGCCAGCCGCGCGATCGATACCCCTGCCGATGAGTGGCGCTGGGTCTATGACGTCAACGCGCATGGCGTGTTCTGGGTGGCGCAGGCCGCCGCGCAAGAGATGATCAAGGCAGAGCGCGGCGGCTCGATCATCAATATTGCCTCGATCACCGCGTTCCGCGCCGCCGCGGGCAACGCCGCCTATGCCAGCTCAAAAGCCTCCGTCGCACACCTGACATCACTCTTGGCGCTCGACTGGGCGCGCCATGGCATCCGCGTCAACGCCATCGCGCCTGGCTATTTCAAGACCGAGATCAATGACGACTTTCTCGAGAGCGACTACGGCAAGGCCATGGTCAAGCGCATCCCCATGCGCCGCACCGGAGAGATGGGCGAGCTCGACGGCGCCCTCCTCCTGCTCGCCAGCGAGGCAGGAAGCTACATGACCGGCAGCTGCCTCACCGTCGACGGCGGCCATGTGAGCAGCGCGCTCTAGGGACGATAGTCTGGGAGAATGGCTGAAGGTCGCCGGAGGTGGACAGATTCGTGTATCCAATCAGCGTCCTACTAGAGCGAAACCAAAGCCGCTCAAGCCTCCGCTATTCGCTGCAATGTCTTTTCGCTCTTTTCGTCATCGGGGAAAAACATCTCGATTTGGATGGCCTGTGCGGTAACATCTTCAGGGCTACCAAAACTTGCCACCATTGAAACGAGATTCAGCGTGTGCCCACGCAGCTTGTAGCGCTCAATCAGGACGCTTGATTGCGCCGATGATGGTGCCTCTGTCAGGTGGAGATACTCGTGCAGCCCAGGATACGCCTCAATCCGGGCAAGGACGTCTCTCGTTTCCGGTTTATCGACAGCAGCGCGGCGTAATCTGCGAAGCGTATGGGTGATAATGTCCCCCGGATTTAACATGAAGCGGCGTAACCCCTTTGGATGCAGTGTCAGTTCAAAGAGATTATCGGCATCCATTTTTTTCCGAGCCCGCCACGGCGTATCCCCTTCAAAGGCCCATGAGATGGCCGCATCGAAGGTTTGATTTGAGAGGATGATGTCCCCGGAACGCTGTGTCGCGACAGCAGGATAAGGATCATGTTGTCGTAGCAGCGTCTCGATCACCTGCCGCGCGGGCGCAAACCCTGGGTCCAACAGTTCAAAGCGTGGCCGAGGGGGCGCCAATCCCGCGCTCAGATAAAGCGCATTTTCTTCCGCATACGACAGCTTCAAAGCACATGCGATCTTCGCAACCGACTTGGTTCCCGGTTGTGACCGGCCGCTTTCCAGAAAACTGATGTGTCGCTGAGAGACGCCGGAGCGTTCCGCCAAGGCAAGTTGCGAAAGTCGCGTACGACGGCGAAGCGCCGCAAGCTCTGATCCAAAGTTCACCGATTATGACCCCTAGGTAATTGATATCATTACCTCGATCGCGCACTCCCAGATCAAACACAAGGAGATTGAGTATGCTTGAGACATGGAAGCACTGGATTGCCGCCTTCGACAGCGCCTTTGAGACCGATGACTGGACCGAGGCGCAAAGCCATCTCACCGAAGATGTCGTGTACATCGTGGCCGGTGTTCCATTTGCCTGCGAGTTACGCGGGCGAAATGCGGTGATTGCTGGGTTTCGCAAGTCGCTTGAGAATTTCGATAGGAAATTTGACTCTCGCAGTTGGGAAGCTGTCGATATCAAAGTTTGGGCGGACCACGCGATCACAGGTCTTGCCAAAGGGCGTTACGAACTCAGCGGAAAGCCGCCGATCACTTTCGCGGCCCGAAGCGCATGGTTCTTCCGCGGCGAGCAAATTTCTTTGATGACCGACATTTACGACGTATCCGAGGTCAACGCGATGGAAACGCTTGGATGGCTGGCTGAACACGGAGCGGAGATGGATGCCAGCTACTCGTGATCAGAAGCGAGCGGCCGAACTGGTCTTTGTTCGGTCGCTTACCCGCCCCGTTCGACCCGACAAAAGGGCCAGTTACAGCCGCTTAGCGTGCCGTCATGGCGCCGTCGATGACGTGTTCCTGGCCGCTGATGTAGCTGGCGTCATCGCTGGCGAGGAAGGTGACCAGGTCGGCGACTTCCCCGGCGCGGCCGGGCCGGCCCATCGGCGTGACATTCTGTGCGATCAGCTCTGGGTCCATGGCGTTTGCGCCGGTCTGGCTGAATAAGGCCTGAGCCTCTTCGCTGTCCTGGGTGGCCTGCGCCATGTCGACGATCGACTTTGTCCAGATCGGCGTGTCGATGATGCCGGGATGAACCGAATTGACGCGGATGCCATAGCCCATGCTGGCACATTCCAAAGCCGCCGCCTTGGTGAACAACCGCACCCCGCCCTTGGACGCGCAATAGGCAGAAGCGCCTGGCGCGCCGCGCAGGCCGGCCACGCTGGAAATGTTGATGATCGATCCGCCGCCGGTGTCCTTCATCCGGCGCATGGCTTCGCGCGTGCCGATGAAAACGCTATCGAGATTGATCGCCATCAGGCGGCGCCAGCGTTCCAGATCATACTCGACGATCGGTCCGCCATCGCCAATGCCGGCATTGTTGACGAGGATCGAGACCGGCCCGTGCACGCTTTCGGCCTCTGAAAAAATGTCAGACCAAAGCGCCTCGTCGGTTACGTCCTGCACCGCGAAGGTCACCTGCCCGTCATGGGCTTGATCCACCATGCGGGCGGTTTCTTCCACGGCGGGCCCATCAATATCTGTGGCGTGGACGCGCGCGCCCGCATCGGCGAGTGCGATGGCGCATGCCCGGCCTATGCCGCTGCCTGCACCTGTAACGATGGCAACCTGTCCGCTGAGATCTGGCATGGAGTCCTCCCTTTCGCAGCCAGCCTAGCCTAGCAGTCTTGACGCGGCCACGCTTTTCGCGTTTATCCGCGCTCTTCCATGACGGGTTGGTGCAGGCTCCGCCGTTGAAATCGCAGCGCTCAATGATGACGTGCTGCCGGGCCGCGCTGAAAAATTGAGGTAGGTATGTCGCGTCGTCACTCCGCGAAGTACAAGATCGACCGCCGTGTCGGTGAAAACATCTGGGGCCGCCCCAAATCTCCGGTCAACAAGCGCCAGTACAAGCCGGGCCAGCATGGCCAGGGCCGCCGAGCGAAAACATCTGACTATGGCTTGCAGCTCATGGCCAAGCAGAAGCTGAAATTCCACTATGGCGACATCACGGAAAAGCAGTTCCGCAAGACCTATGACGAGGCTGCG
>JBCBGD010000060.1:0-12102 GCA_038527085.1 Pseudomonadota bacterium
CTATTTTCGGTCGTTTACCCGCATTTGCCCGAGGACCCAGCCCATGGCGGCCGTCGACACACCAGAGCCAAATCAGGACCGTCCCGCCCAATGGTGGCGCTACCTCCGCCTGGTCCGGCGGCGCCTGTCGCGTCCAATCGACCACAATGAAGTGGTCGAGCATGTCCGCGAAGAAGGCCATGTCTCAGGGCGCTATATTTTCATGACGGTGATGAGCTGCGGCGTCGCCACGCTCGGCCTTCTGCTCTCCTCACCCGCCGTCATCATCGGCGCGATGCTGATCTCACCGCTGATGGGCCCAATCATGGCGCTCGGGTTCTCTTTGACTATCCTTGAATGGTCATCCCTGCGCCGTGCGCTCGTCGCGCAGATTTGCGGCGTGGTGGCGGCCGTGGCGATCGCCTTCCTGCTCGTCTGGATCTCACCGCTCAAGGAGGTGACGCAGGAAATTGTCATGCGCTCGCGTCCAAACCTGTTCGATCTTGGCGTGGCGGTGTTTTCCGGCCTGGCAGGCGGCTATGCCGTGATCCACCGCAAGGGCGAGACGATTGTCGGCGTGGCCATCGCCACAGCCCTGATGCCGCCGCTCGCCGTGGTCGGTTATGGCCTTGCCGTTGGGAATTGGGATGTCGCCGGCGGCGCCTTCTTCCTCTTCATGACCAACCTCCTCGCAATAGCGTTCTGCGTTGTGGGCCTCTCCAAGCTTTATGGGTTCGGCGAGGAACACAGTCCGAGACACACGCTGTGGCAGTCCACGCTGATCATCGGCGTTTTCGGCGCCTTATCAGTGCCGCTCGGCGTGGCCCTTGGCGACATCGCCTATGAGACGACGGTGTCCAACCAGATCAGGTCGCGCGTGCTGGAGCCCTTCCCGCCCGATGACGCCAGGCTGTCCGAATTCAACATCGTGTTCCCCCGCAATGAAATTCGCGTCACCGCCACGGTCATGACTCATCAACCTGTCCCGGATGCTAACCAACAACTGGAGACCATTCTGAACGCAAGGTTTGACCGCCCCGTATCTGTGCGCCTCGATCAATTGATCATGAATGAGGGCCGCTCTTTGGAAGCGGAACAACTTCTGGCGCTGGCAGACAATTCACTCGCCGAGCCATTGCGCGCCGAAATTCAACGCGTTGAAGAAGTGGCTCGCCGATATGCGACAGACCGCGCCTTGGCCGCGGCCATCCCCTTCCCCGTCAAGGCGAGCCAGATCGACAATGATCAGAAGACAGCCGTCTTTGTTGCTGCCAGCTCTGATGCTTACGCACTAAGGGCCTATCGCGAAATTGAAGCGGGCCTGTCGCGAAACTTCGCCGATTGGTCCTTGACGATCATCCCGCCGATTACCGACCTGCCCCGCATCCCCTTCGAGGTGGATAATGCGGAACTCTCCGAGGACGCCATATCCATACTCGAAGACATCGACTGGACGCTCGCGCGATGGCAGGCGGCGGGGGCGGATGTGACGGGCCACGTTGCGCTGCCCGGTGCCAATGGCAGTGACCTCGCCCGGCAGCGCGCTGATGCCGTGGCGCTCTGGTTGCTGGATCACGGCCAGGAAGCCCGCGCCACGACCAGCCTGCGGGCCATCGACGTTTCAAGGCTCAGCCCAGCCGATGCAAGCCGGACACTGAATGCCGTCACCATCGTCCCGCGCGGTGGCACGGCGCCTGCAGCGCAAACGCCAATCATTGACTGAGATTTCGGGCGCTTTCCGAATCCGGCTCTATTCGCAATAGCATCCCCTGACTGGGGAAGTTCGTTGCAATTTAACTGATCCAGCCTAGTGTTGCACTGCAACAAAGAGATATCGGGGCGGCTAAAACAAAAATGCTATACACACTGGTCGAACTGAATCGCGCCGCGATGGCCCCCCTGAGACTGGCAGCAAAGGCAAGCCGGCTAGCAGCGCAAAGCCCGCTTAATCCGATATCCAATACCGATTATGGTCGCTCGCTATCGGCCATGACAGATGTGTTCGAAAGCGCCACCCGATACTACGGCAAGCCGGACTGGCAGCTCGAAAAGACACGCGTGAATTCAGTTGAAGTCGCGGTGACGCCTGAAGTGGCGTGGTCTTCGCCATGGTGCAAGCTCGTCCATTTCAGGCGGGACCAGCGATCCATGGAATTTGCCTGCGGCGAGGACAGGCAAGCTCAACCGCGGCTTCTGATTGTTGCGCCGCTGTCTGGCCACTACGCCACCCTCCTGCGCGGGACAGTTGAAGCGTTTCTGCCGACCCACGAGGTCTACATCACTGACTGGGCGGATGCGCGGATGGCGCCCGTCTGGCTCGGCCGGTTCGATCTCGACGATTATATCGATCAGATCCAGATCATGATGCGCAAGGTGGGCGCTGGCGCGAACGTTCTCGCCGTGTGTCAGCCCGGTCCGCCCACGCTTGCCGCCATTGCGACGATGGCAGAAGACGACGATCCCGACCTGCCGGCCACGATGACCTTCATGGGCTCACCGATCGATTGCCGCCAGTCCCCCACCGTGCCGAACCTTCTGGCGGAAGAGCGCAGTTATTCCTGGTTCGAACAGAACATGATCTACACTGTGCCCGCGCCCTATCCGGGCATGGGCCGGCGCGTCTATCCGGGATTTGTCCAGCTTTCGAGCTTCATGAACATGAATTGGGGCCGCCACGTTGACGCCCATTGGCGCTTCTTCAACCATCTTGTTGAAGGCGATGGCGATGGCATCGAAAAGCACCGGGGCTTTTATGACGAGTACCTGTCGGTGCTCGATTTGACCGAAGAGTTCTATCTCCAGACCATCCAGCGCGTCTTCCAGGAGCACCACCTGGCACGAGGCATGTTCCGTCATCGCGGCCGCCTGGTGAAACCTGAGGCGATCACATCGGTGGCCCTGATGACGGTTGAGGGCGAAAAGGACGACATCTCCGGCATCGGTCAAACCCAGGCCGCCCACACGCTTTGCACGGGCATCCCGGACCACATGCAGCTGGACTACATCCAGCCAGGTGTGGGCCACTACGGCGTGTTCAACGGCAAGCGATTCCAGGCGGAAATCGTGCCGCGTGTGAACGAATTCATCTCTCGTTTTGCCCCAGAAACAGCCAGCTCCAAAACGGCTGCAGGGCGTCCAGCACTCCGAAGGGTGGTCTGAGCTTCAGCTTTTCGGTGCCGCCTCTGACAACCTGGGAAGCCCGTCATCGAACTCGAAAAACGGCGCCTTCTCGCTCGTCCAGATGTGAACCACAGGCTTTGCAGGCAGGGGGCTGTCGACGCTCCCAATGCGCAAGACGGCATGTTTCTGCTCAGGATAGAGCGCAACAAGATGTGTGCCGCATTTCGGGCAGAAATAGCGCCGCTTGCCGGGGCTTGATTCTATGTATGTCACCACGTCTTCGCCTGACGTCCATTGAAAGCCGTCATAGGGTGTCAGGGCAGATGTATTGAACGCCGCCGAATGAGTCTTCCGGCAGGTTTCACAATGGCAGTGCCCGAGCGGCGACAGCAGACCATCGGCTGAATACGTCACCGCCTTGCAGAAACAACTGCCCTTGAGCGTCTCAGTCATCGCGCGCTCCTCTTCCTCAGCTGACAAGGTCCGGCCGCCCCTCACATATCATGAAGTCATCCTCGGCATATTCGACGGCATCACGGCCTTCTAAAGCAAACACAATCGGATAGCTAACGTACAGCCGGCTGCCAGGATTGGGAGCGCCTGGCACATCGACCACACGAAGCTTCAAACGTTCGGCCGCGCGCCTCGCTTCATCGCAGAAGGCCAGATGGGTGCACCTTGTGTCTCCAAACTCTTTTGCGGCGCCGCCACCATGCAGATCGAACTCCACTTCACATTTCGCCTGGATTCCAAAGAGGCTCGGAAGCAAGGGAAACTGGGCAACGGGGGGCTGAACAATCTCAACATCATTGGAGGGATGTTCGTCGGAATAGCCTTCATGGGCCAACGCGCCGACACACAGCAGGCCCGATATGAGGCCGCAAACCAAAAAACGACTGATCATGGTGTCCCCCTTGAATGCGCTCAGCCTGATGGAAGCATCATGAATTGCAAGTGATTTCAGAGCGGTCTCCTGAACGGCGAAAAGCCCCGCCATCGTTCGCGTCAGAGATGAATATTAACCGTGTTGTTTCTCGCCTGAAAGAAGATGTGTTTCAAATCGGTTCTCTGAAACGGGGACAATTTCAATGGACGTCTCGAAGCAGCGGGGATCGCCCGAGGCCGTTTTGTGGCTGTGGCTCGCGCTGGCGGTTCTTGCGCTGTTCGTAGCCTGGTTGAGCGGGGTCAACCACGACTACAGTTCCTATGTGCAACACTGGGGTCTGGTGCTGGACGCGGCCAATCCCTGGGCGGTTGAGCACGAGGGTGAGCCTATCGATTTCAATGCCTACGGGCCTGGCAATCTGGCGCTGGCGCCCGCCATGCTCGTCGGCGACATTGTCCCCAAGCTCGTACTGTCGCTGACAGCGCTCTTGATCGGGCTCCTCATATCGGCAGAGGCTGCAAGCCAGGGCACAGTCGGACGGGACGGTTGGCTCTCGCCGGGTCTTCTGTTTGCCGCCAGCCCGCTCGTCGCGGTGTATGTCTACGGTTTTGGCTCAAATGATATTCTCGCGGCCTTCGCGGTTGTTCTGGCTTTCCGCGCGCGGGCACGGGAGCGCTATCTTTTGGTCGGAGCAGCCCTCGCGATCGGCGCGCTGGTGAAATTCTACCCACTCCTTTTTGTCCCGTTTTTTGCGGTGTCAGATACAGGCCGCGTCAGGCTGAGGGCGTTCGTGAGCGCGGTGATCGTGTTTATAGGTGGCATGGCCGCGGCCTATCTGGCGTGGGGCGAAAGCGTGTTGGCACCTTTCCTCTATGCCGCCGAGCGTGAGCCGAAGATGCTGTCGATCCTTCGTGTCCTTGATCCCGTGTCGGCGCGGGTGGGCGGCGAAGCGGTCGTGGACGTTCTGATCAACTACAATTCGATCATCGTTGTGGCGACGGCTGCACTTTTCGCCCTTTATGGCACCTTGGCGCGCCTGGATTGGCGCGTGACCGCCAGCACAGGCATCCTACTCACGCTGATGGCGTACAAGGTCGGCCACCCGCATTTCTATATCGTCTGGCTGGTCGGTTTCGCGTGGTTGGGCGTTCAGGCTGAGCCAGAACTCCGCAGGCTCTACACACGGGCGTTTGCGCCGCTGGCCATATTCCTCAGCGCGTTCTCGTTGCTCTTGCTGGCCAGCGGATTCACCGACCAGGACTGGTACCTTCACGGGCCTTGGCGCATTGCCCGCCCGATTGGTGCTGGCATCTTCACTCTGCTGGCACTCTACGGGTTGTGGCAGGCCCGAAGTGTCTTGCTGAAACCTCCCACAAGGGGCTTTTCACTCAGCTGGTAGAGGCATCATCCTCGAATAGACCTGCTTGCAACTGCCCGGGCGGCTTCAGTCCGATGCGTTGATAGGCCAAGGGGGCGGCGACGCGCCCGCGCGGGGTGCGTGCCACGTAGCCTTTCTGCATCAGGAAGGGCTCGATCACGTCCTCGACGCTGTCGCGCGCTTCGCTCAGAACCGCCGCCAGCGTATCGACGCCCACGGGACCACCGGCATAGGTCTTCACCAACGCCTCAAGATAACGCCGGTCTAGCGCATCCAAGCCTTCGCTATCGACTTCGAGGCGTGCCAGCGCCCTGTCGGCTGCACCGCGGTCGATCGCGCCGCCCTCTGCATCGGCGAAGTCGCGCACACGCCTGAGCAAACGCAAGGCAATCCTCGGCGTGCCGCGCGCACGGCGGGCAATCTCCACTGCACCGTCATCGGTGATTGGTGCCTGCAGTTTCGCGGCTGCCGCCCTCACGATCAGCGACAATTGTTCAGGCTCATAGAATTGCAGGCGCACGGGAATGCCGAACCGGTCACGCAACGGCGTGGCGAGCAGGCCGGCACGGGTTGTTGCTCCCACCAGCGTGAAGGGCTGCAGGTCCAGGCGGACTGATCGCGCCGAGGGCCCCTCCCCGATCACAATGTCGACGGCGTAGTCCTCCATGGCCGGATAGAGGATCTCCTCAACAGCCGCAGGCAGCCTGTGAATCTCGTCGATGAAGAGCACGTCGTTGGCTTCGAGATTGGTCAGGATGGCGACGAGGTCGCCCGCCTTGGCGATGACCGGACCTGAGGTCGCGCGGAAGCCGACACCCATCTCACGGCTGAGGATCTGCGCGAGTGTGGTCTTGCCCAGCCCGGGCGGGCCAAACAGAAGGACGTGATCGAGCGCCTCAGAGCGTCCCCGCGCGGCTTCAACATAGACCTTGAGATTCGACTTCGCCGTGTCCTGGCCGATGTAATCGGCAAAGTTCTGCGGGCGCAGGGCGCGGTCGAGCGCTTCGCCGATCTGCGCCTGTGGATCGGTGATGGACCCTTCCCGGCTCATGACGGCGCAAGCTCCTTGAGCGCAGCCTTGATGAGGGCGGCTGTGTCGGCATCCGGATCAGACTTCGCCGCGCCCGCCACGGCGCGAGCCGCGTCTGTGGGACCATAGCCGAGGTTCTGCAGCGCGGAGATGGCTTCCTGGCGCGCGCCGCTCGCGGGTGCTGCTACGCTTGTTATGCCTGGCGCCTCCTTGACGCCGAAGCTGCCGAAACGCCCAAGCGGAGGCGCCTTACCTGAAAGCTCGCCGACAATGCGCTCTGCGAGCTTCTTGCCGACGCCTTTGGCCCGGGTCACGCTCGCCACATCCCCCAACGCGATCGCGTCCATCAACTCGCCGGGTGTCAGCGCATCGAGCAAGGCCATCGCCGCCTTGCCGGCCACGCCGTGGACATCCTGCAGCCTGACGAACCAGGCGCGGTCTTCATCACTGAGGAAGCCGTACATGGCGATGGAATTCTCGGTGACTTTCGTCTCGACGTGAATCTCAGCCGTCTCGCCGGGGCTCAGCTTCATCAGCGTGCGCGAGCCTGCCTGAACGACATACCCCACGCCATTCACATCGATCAGCGCCGTGTCAGCGCCAACGGCGGCGATCTCGCCGCTCAATCTGCCGATGATCATGCAACCCTCCCGGGGGCGGCGTGGAAGTGTGCGGCGCAAATGGCGCAGGCCAAGGCGTCGGCGGCGTCCGACGTCATCTTCCCTGCCCGCGGCAGTAGCCTCTGTACCATGAAGGCGACCTGCTCCTTGTCCGCCGCGCCCGTGCCGACGACTGCGAGCTTGATCTGGCGCGGGGCATGTTCGGAGACAGCCACGCCTTCCCGCGCGAGGGCAGCCATGGCTGCGCCGCGCGCCTGGCCCAGTTTCAAGGCGCTGCGCGGACCTGCATTGACCAGCGTTTCTTCAACGCCCGCGACATGAGGCCTATGAGTGAGCACAAGCGCAGACACCTCAGAGAAGATGCCGGCGAGCCGCACAGCCAGCGGAGCAGACGGCTCCACACGGATCACACCATGGGCAACATGGACCAGTCGCGCGCCCGCCTGGTCGATCACGCCCCAGCCTGTTGCGCGTAGCCCAGGGTCGATGCCGAGAATTCGATTCGTCTGTGTCATTGCGTTTTACTGTAGCGTTTGTGCTTAACAGCGTCTTGCCATTTTCGCGGTTTGTTCACTCGCTGCCCCGAAATTGCCGCGTCTGGCTCGATTTTCATCATACTCAAGCCCTTCAGGCGCCTTTGAGCCATCCGAACCTCTCCGCAAACACAAAAGCAAGAGGACTGGGCCATGCGTCAATCATATCGAATCTTCATCACGGGCAGCCTGCTCGGCCTTCTGGGCGCATGCGGCGCGCATGTGCAAACCACGTCAGGTGCCGACTACCTTACGAGATACGAAAATTATGCGACTGCGCCCGGACAGATCGACGTTTCAAAGGGCAGCCTCGACGACGAGATACAGGGCATCGCCTCGATCGAACCCAATCTACAGTTTCCAGCAAGGATCGGGATTGCGCGCATCGAGCGTGGCCGCCTGACCGGCATTCCCGAAGACGAAGGCCACGCCTGGTCTGACCTCGCCGAGCAGCTGGGCCCGCTCTACGGCGATTTCGCGCCTGTCAGCCCCTTCATCGCGGCTATGGTGGATAATGGTGAACCGCCGCGCAGCCGCTACCTCAGCTACCCGGAAAACGCGACACAGGAAGTGATCGCGGATGTACGCCGGGGCGCGGCCCGCCAGCATCTGGATTATGTCCTGGTTTACGAGGTCGGCAGCCAGCGCGATGAGCAAGCGAACGGACTCTCCGTCGCGGACCTGACAGTGATCGGCATGTTCATCCTGCCGAGCCGGGACATCGAGGTTGAAGCAAGCGCAAGCGCCATCCTGATCGATGTGCGCAACGGATATCCTTACGCGACGCTGTCAGCTTTCGCAGAGAAGGACGGGATGGCAAGGGTTGTCAGTTCCGGGTCGCGGTCGCGAGAACTTCGCGGCGATGCGGAGCTGCGCGCGGTCGAGAACTTGGTGGATGAGGCAGCAAACGCATTTGAACAGCTGGCAATTGCCGCCACTGCCGCCGACGAGCCTTCCAAGTAGCTTATTGGAGCGCTGGTTCCGGCTCTGTTGACGCCGCTTAGCTGACGCGTTCCACCATCATGTGCTTGATCTTGGCGATCGCCTTGGCGGGGTTCAGGCCCTTGGGGCAGACCTGCGCACAATTCATGATGGTGTGGCAGCGATAAAGTTTGAACGGGTCTTCGAGGTCATCGAGCCGTTCGCCGGTGGCTTCGTCGCGTGAGTCGATCAGCCAGCGATAGGCCTGCAGGAGCGCCGCCGGGCCGAGGTACTTGTCACCGTTCCACCAATAGGATGGGCACGAGGTGGAGCACGACGCGCAAAGAATGCACTCATAGAGACCATCGAGTTCTTCACGGTCGGCCTCTGACTGTTTCCACTCCTTCTCCGGCTCTGGCGTGTCGGTTTTCAGGAAGGGCTGCACATAGGCGTGCTGGGCGTAGAAGTTGGTCAGGTCCGGGATCAGGTCGCGCACCACCGGCAGATGCGGCAGCGGCGCGATCGTGATCGTCGAGCCGGCAATCTCGTCCCAGCCCTTCGTGCAGGCGATCGTGTTGTGCCCACCAATGTTCATGGAGCACGATCCGCACACACCCTCGCGGCAGGACCGGCGGAAGGCCAAGGTCGGATCGATGTTGTTCTTGATGTGGAAGAGGACATCCAGAACCATGGGGCCGCATTTGGCGAGATCGACCCAATAGGTGTCCCAGCGAGGATTGCCGCCCTCTTCCGGGCTGAAGCGGTAAATTTTGAACTTCTTCAGCTTTGTCGCGCCCTCGGGCTTGGGCCACGTTTTGCCCGTCGTGAGCTTTGAATTGCGCGGGAGAGTCAGCTGAACCATGGGTGTCGCTCGATAGCCTGTTGCCTGACCAAAGATGTATCGCCTGTACGCCAAAACACTACGGTGCGGCTGTCGCTTGGACGCTATGCCGCACCGCAGTATTCCGGCCGTCAGGAGAAGGTGGCGTCCACGCTCGAAGTGCCGCCGCTCCAGTTCGGGTCGGTCTTCGCCGCCAAAGCCGGAATGCCGGCCCAGGCGAACTGAAGCACCGCCTGAAACGCGGTCATGATCAGATACACCAGGCCTCCGATGCCAAGGGTCACGGGACTCAGCAAAACCGCGAGCACGTCGTCCACATTGGCGTTGGGATCGGTGAAATCGAGCCCGGACGCGGAGAGCGTTCCGCCGATCACGCCAAACATCACCAGTTGGAGAACGGTGGACAGAATGTAGGCAAGGATCGCCATAATCACGAAGGCGAAGAACATCGGCCAGACACGCCCCCTGGTGGCGCCCCAGGCACTCGAGAACCGGATAGCCCTGTCGCGCACAGTGAGCGCCGCGGCGGGTGAAAAGCGGACCACGAAATAGAGTATTGCGATGCCGAGGATGAGGAACAGGATCACCGATATTACCGCCACTGCTTCAGGAGCGCCCTGAAGCGCAAAAGCTGAAAGCGCCACGACGATCCCAACCAGGATCGCAAATCCAAAGTACAGCGCCATGATAAAGGCGATCCAGATGATCCCAACAACAAACAAGCGCCCTTCATCTGCCCCGAGCCGAAGGGAAAAACCCTCATCGCGCATGTAGCGACGTTGCAATGCCCCCTCGAAGATCACCCAGAACAGGATTCCGATGGGGATGAAGAGGAGCATCGGCAGGAAAAAGCCAGCCATGGCGGTGAGCACTTCCTGTTCGTCGATCACGCCGTTCTGCTCGATCTCAGTGATCAATTGGACGTAGTTGATGAGCGGCCCGCCGATGAGAAAGATGGCGGCCATGGCAATCAACGCCGCGACCACGCCGTAGGCCAGCGCATATTTCCAGACAAAACCGACAGGCCCCTGGGTTTTGGTCCAATGGGTCAGCGCATTGCCGAAGCTGAAATTCATCATGAGTCCTCTCCCCTGCTCACATCCAATCTCCAACATGACTTGGAAGGCTGAGCAAGGCAGGAAACGCGCGCGAAAATGACCGGCCAAAGCTCACAGGAATCAAAAAAGGCAGCCCACAGAGGAGCTGCCTTTCTCGAATTTCATGAGTGGCAGAAATCAGTACACGCGCGCCTTTGGTTCGATGTAACCGATGTCGTTGGACATGGTGTAGTCATGGATTGGGCGATAGTCGATCGTGACGCGGCCACCATCGTCGACCCAGGCCAGAGTGTGCTTCATCCAGTTGGTGTCGTCGCGATCGGAGAAATCCTCGCGCGCATGGGCGCCGCGGCTCTCTTCGCGGTTTGCTGCAGAGTTCACAGTGACCGCAGCCTGGGCGATCAAATTGTCGAACTCGAGCGCTTCGACGAGGTCGGTGTTCCAGACCAGGGTGCGATCCTGAACATCGATGCCGGGCAGCTTGTCGAACACACCGTCGATGCGTTCAACACCCTCGCGCAGAACCTCGCCTGTGCGGAAGACAGCGCAGTTCTCCTGCATCGCCTTCTGCATTTCGAGACGGAGTTTCGCGACGGGCTGGTCACCAGAAGCGTTCCGCAGCTTGTCAAAGCGCGCAATGTGCTTGTCGGTCCAGCTGTCTGACAATTCCGGCTGGCTGGCACCGGCATCCACCGAGTTGCCGCAATGGAGCCCCGCCGCGCGCCCGAACACCACCAAGTCGATGAGTGAGTTCGAACCGAGTCTGTTGGCGCCGTGAACCGAGACGCAGGCTGCTTCGCCCACAGCCATCAGGCCTGGCACGACGTGGTCGGGATCGCCATTGGCCTTGGTCAGAACCTCGCCGTGATAGTTCGTCGGAATACCGCCCATATTGTAGTGGACGGTTGGCAGAACCGGGATCGGTTCCTTTGTGACGTCCACGCCCGAGAACACGCGTGCTGTCTCGGAGATGCCCGGCAGGCGCTCTGCCAGCGTTTCGGGTGGCAGGTGATCGAGGTGCAGGTGGATATGGTCGCCCTCTTCACCCACGCCGCGGCCTTCGCGGATTTCGACCGTCATGGCGCGGGAGACGACATCACGAGAGGCCAGGTCTTTCGCCGGTGGGCGCATAGCGCTCCATGAAACGCTCGCCTTCCTTGTTGGTGAGGTAGCCACCCTCACCACGCGCGCCTTCGGTGATCAGACAGCCCGCGCCGTAAATACCCGTCGGGTGGAACTGGACAAACTCCATGTCTTGGAGAGGCAGACCAGCGCGGAGAACCATGGCGTTACCATCGCCCGTACAGGTGTGCGCCGACGTACAAGAGAAGAAGGCCCGACCATATCCGCCGGTCGCCAGAACCGTCTTCTGAGCTCGGAAACGGTGCAGTGTGCCGTCATCCAGCTTCCAGGCCGTCACGCCGCGGCACGCGCCATCCTCGTCCATGATCAGGTCCATGGCGAAATACTCGATGAAGAATTCGGTCTCGTTCTTCAGCGCCTGACCGTAGAGCGTGTGGAGCATGGCGTGGCCTGTCCGGTCCGCCGCCGCACATGTGCGCTGGACGGGACCCTCGCCGAAGTTCTTGGTCATACCGCCGAACGCGCGTTGGTAGATCTTGCCTTCTTCCGTACGCGAAAACGGCATGCCCCAATGTTCAAGCTCATACACTGCGGCGGGCGCATTCCGGCAGAGGTATTCGATTGCGTCCTGGTCGCCGAGCCAGTCGGACCCC
>JBCBGD010000061.1:0-11966 GCA_038527085.1 Pseudomonadota bacterium
GAAAATGAAGAGCGCATCTCGCCCAAGCGCGGCTCGGCCCTGTCCGTCATTGACGCCCTGACTGAGCCAGTTGGCCGCGCTTGGGCGAGATGCGCTCTTCATTTTCATAGGCCTGAAGCTCCTCCTCGGTCAGCTCCATCACCTGGCGCTTCACCTCGACCAGGATCACATCGCCCGCCAGGAGACCGGTGGCATTACCAGAGCGCTCATAGGTCTCCTCGGCCCAGGTTACGTCCTCCTCGAACAAGACGGTTTCAGTATTGTCGGCCAGCCTGATGGTCGCTGTCCCGTCTGCATTCATCCCAGTGACGAGCGCAGCCTCCCAGGTGCCGTGCCCTGCAGGCATGTCAAAATCGGCGAGCGCCTGAAGCGCCTCACCATTGATCTCGATCTCACCAAGCGGGCCGCGATAGCCATGGCGGCGGTCATAGGCAACCAGTCCTTCGCGCAGGGCGCGCGTCGCCGAGAGTTGCAGCTGTGTGTCAATGGTCGTGCGGATGGAGAGGCCGCCATCGTGCAGCGCGTCCTCGCCATAGGTTTCCAGCAGGTCGCGGCGCATTTCCTGAACAAAATAGGTCGCTGCCTCATACTCATCGCCGCGGAAACGGCGCGTGGTTGTCAGCGGCTGTGCGATCGCTTCATCGGCTTCGGCCTGGGTGACGTAGCCATCCTCCACCATGCGGCCAAGCACATAATTCCTGCGCGACAGGAGACGCTCAGGCCGCGTGTAGGGGTTCACCGTACCGGGTGCCTTGGCCAGCGAAGCCAGGATCGCCGCTTCCGACAGGTTGAGCTCTGGGAGCGACTTGTCGAAATATTCCAGCGCCGCCGAGCCGACCCCATAGGAGCCGCCGCCGAGATAGATCTCATTCAGGTAGAGCTCGATGATCTCGCCTTTGTCGAAAGCGCTCTCGACCCTGCGGGCGAGCACAGCCTCCTTGATCTTGCGCACCACGGTCTGGTCGCGCGTCAGCAGCATGTTCTTCACGGTCTGCTGGGTGATGGTCGAGCCACCCTGCATGCCGCCCGAGCCGGTGATCTTGTTGCGCGCAGTGTTCATCACGCCGCGGGTCATGCCCAGCCAGTCGATGCCATTGTGCTCGAAGAACTTCTTGTCCTCGGCCGAGACAAAGGCCTGGATCACGTTTTCGGGGATCGACTCAAACGGCACGTAGACACGGTATTGCGGCGTGCCGTCGGCGCCCATGCCCTGAAACTCAGCGATCAGGCGGCCGTCGCCTGCATGCACGCGCGAGGTGATCGGCGGCTCATACTCGGCAAGCTTTTGCACCGTGGGCAGGTCGCGCGACAGCGCAGCCACCACCAGTGCAACGCCGGCAATGCCAAGCACGCCAAGCAGCGCAAAGAATATCAATGTGCGCCGGACCAGGGCCCAGCTCAGAAACCGCCGTTTGGTGGCACTCGCCATGGAGGTGACCTCAGCTTGCTGTGTTTGGCGTCAAAACGCCTTGCATCTCGTATGTGCTGCGCGGATTCGCACGACATTTGGACCAGATTAGGGCCATGCTGTCCCATGTAAAAGGCTTAAGCCACAGCGCCTGCCGTCGTAGTCCGGGGCTAGTTGGAGACGTATACCATGTCTCTGTCGTCGAAGAAGGCATCAATGGCATCGGTCACCGCCTCCATCGAATCGCGCCGGCGCCCGGCATTGGCCAGTCTACGCGCATCGGCAGGATTGGTGAGAAAACCGATCTCAAGCAGGACGGCCGGAACGTCTGGCGCGAGCAGGACATAGAAACCCGCCTTGCGGTGGGTGTTGCGCAAGACCGGCCCAGCCTCGGCGAGTTCCGGCAGCAGCAGTTCGGCAAACTTGCCGGAATTGGTCTTCGTCTCCCGGATGGTCAGGGTCTCGAGAATGCCGGTGACCTCTTCCGACACACCGTCTTCGACCTCGATGTGCCAGTCATTCTTGGCCGCCTCGCCCTCGATCCGGCCTTCGCCGCGCTCGGAAATGGTGTAGACGGACGCCCCGGCCACATCTGTGTTTCCGGCTGCATCGGCATGGATCGAGATGAAGAGGTCCGCGCCCCAGTCACGCGCCAGGCTGACGCGCTCGCCCAACTCGATGAATTCGTCCTTTGAGCGGGTCATCTTCACGCGGTAGCGACCGGACGCTTCAAGTATATCGCGCAGGGTGAGCGAGGCCGCGAGCACGACATCCTTCTCGCGCAGGCCACTTGCCGCAATGGCGCCGGGATCCTTGCCGCCATGGCCCGGGTCGATGACGACGAGGTATCGGCCTGGCTCAGGTGGGGCTTCAAGCACCACAGCGCGCCCCTCTGGAGCGGGCTGGAGCGCGGCGGACTGGGTCTGTGCCGCGTTGCGCTGGGCAAGCAAGCGCTGGGACACGCGGCCGTCATTGCGGTCTGCTGTGCGGGCGAAACGCACGTCGGAGACTGCGGCGAGATCAATCACGATCCTGTGGCGGCTTTCCTGCCCCATCGGTGGCAGGTCGAGCTTGCGCGATACCATCATCGGGCGCGCCAGCGTGATGGCGAGAAAGCCGTCCTGCCAGCCATAGCCCGCCACGCCGGTTGCAGGCGAGACAGGCTCTATCGGTCCGTCCACGGCCGCGCTGGCGCCATCTATGGCGACGAGGATCTGCTGGCGGCTGTGGGTCTCTGACAAAAGCACTTCCGTGTCGAGGGCCGACTGGCTCCACATGGTCACGCGGGTGACCTGTCCATCGCCCACCACGCGCACGGTCTCGATCTGCGCGACGGCGCTGGCTGCCCACAGGCAGGCGATGAGCGCGGCACAGGCGATTCGAAGCAAAAAAGACACGGATACCATGGGCAAATTTGATGGCTTTGAAACAGATTGGGCAAGACTGGCCCCGTTTGTGCCACCGGGCAAATTAACCGAACATGTATTGCTGCACATCATTGCAGCCCGGCCTGCTTTTTCCTGTCAGGGGGTTCCCAAACCATCCGTTCTCCTCCATGTATGGAGTGCGCTGACACGTCAGCCACTTTATGAACGAATTCCCTGCCCTTCCGGTTTTGGTCCGCCTCAAGGCGCCGCTCCGCAAGGGCCCCGGAAAGCGGATACCAGATGCACACCGAAGCCGGTCGAGACAGTGATTCCAGGGGGCGCCGCACCGGCCAGGCCCTGCACGCTCGCGGCTTCCTCACCAAAACACACACCGGCCTGTCGCATCAGGTCCTGAGGCACAGCCCAGGGCGCGCGCGGCCGGGAAACAAGGTACGATTACATGGGCAAACTCATGCTGATCGACGCGGCCCACCCGGAGGAAACCCGGGTCGCCGTTGTCACGGATCAACAGGTTGACGACTTCGACTTCGAAACCCAGGGAAAGGAACAACTCAGAGGCAATATCTACCTGGCAAAGGTCACGCGCGTGGAGCCCTCGCTCCAGGCCGCCTTCGTGGAATATGGCGGCAACCGCCACGGCTTCCTCGCCTTCTCTGAGATCCACCCCGACTATTACGAACTCCCCAAGGCAGACCGCGACGCGCTCCTGAAGGAAGCGGCCGAGGAAGCTGCTGCCAGCGCCGACGACGATGATGACGACTTCGACGAGGACAGCGACCTCGACGATGACGACGAAGCCGAAAACGACGCCAGCGACGACGATGACGAGGCGGATGACGACGACGAGGACGAAGCGACCGCTGAGGCCTCTGACGAGACCGACGAAACCGACGCCGATGTCAGCGACGATGTCTCCGGGGACGGCGACGACGAGAACGGCCAAGGCAACGGCAAGGCCAAATCAAAGGCCGCCGGCCGCAAGCGCGGACCGATCCGCAAGAAGCGTCCGCCGCGCAACTCTTTCCTGCGCAAGTACAAGATCCAGGAGGTCATCCGCCGCCGCCAGGTGATGCTGGTCCAGGTCGCAAAGGAAGAGCGCGGCAACAAGGGCGCGGCGCTGACCACCTATCTCTCCCTGGCCGGGCGCTACTCTGTGCTGATGCCGAACACCCCGCGCGGCGGTGGCATTTCCCGCAAGATCGCCAATGGGGCGGACCGCAAGCGCCTCAAATCCATCGTCGGCGAGCTCGACATGGCCGACGGCATGGGCCTGATCGTGCGCACAGCCGGCGCCAAGCGCACCAAGACCGACATCAAGCGCGACTATGATTACCTGATCAAACTCTGGAACCAGATCCGCGAAAAGACCCTCACCTCCATGGCGCCCTGCCTGATCAATGCCGAGGGCGGGCTGGTGCACCGGGCCATGCGCGACATGTTCGACAAGGAGATCGAGGAAGTCCTGATCCAGGGCGAGCACGCCTACCGCGAGGCCAAGGATCTCGCCAAGATGATCATGCCGAGCCAGGCGCGGAAAGTGAAACACTGGACCGACCCTGTGCCCGTCTTCGTCGACCATGGCATCGATGAGCAGCTTGACTCCATCTTCAAGCCCGAAGTGCGCCTCAAATCGGGTGGCTACCTTGTCATCAACCAGACCGAGGCGCTGGTCGCCATCGATGTGAACTCCGGCAAGGCCACCAAGGAACGCAACATCGAACAGACCGCCTTGCGCACAAATCTGGAAGCGGCCGAAGAGGCCTGCCGCCAGATGCGCCTGCGCGATCTTGCCGGCCTTGTCGTGATCGATTTCATCGACATGGACGAGAACAAGAACAACCGCGCCATCGAAAAGGCGATGAAGCAGCACCTGACCATCGACCGGGCACGGGTTCAGTGCGGGCGTATCTCCCAGTTCGGCCTGATGGAAATCTCGCGCCAGCGCCGCCGGGCGGGCTTCCTGCAGGCAACGTCCGACCCCTGCCCCGCCTGTAACGGCACGGGCCGTGTGCGCAGCGTGGAAAGCGCCGCGCTACAATTGCTACGCGCCATTGAGGCGCGCGCGGCCACGGGCGGTCTGAAATCCATCACCGTGGAGGCGCCAACGGACGTGGCGCTCTACCTGCTCAACCACAAGCGCGACAAGGTCGCCGCGATTGAGGAGGTGGCAGGCTTTGCCATAACGGTCACCTCATCAGACACCATGCTGGCGGGCGATTTCACGTTGCATGCAGAACGCGACCCGAACGCCAAGCAGCGACCGAAGAAAAACCGCCGCAAGACCGCCCCGCCCGATCCCCAAGACACCATCTCCGATCTCGACGTGATCGATGACGAGGACGAAGACGACACAAGCGCCGAGGACACGCGCGCGAGCACTGACGGAGACGGCGACGAGGACGGCACAGGCAAGCGCAAGCGCCGCCGCCGTGGCCGACGCGGCGGCCGTCGCAGGCGCCGCGACGAGAGCGATGTCGACACGGTCAAGGCCGTCGCCGATGTGCCGGATCTCGACCCGATCGATCCAGACAGCCTGACCCGGCCCAAGGGCGACATCATCCCCGAAGATGGCGGCGCCTTCCTCGATGGCGTGTCACTCACGGCGGCGGAAATGCTCGACAATCCGGAGACGGCAGAGGCCGAGCTGAAGGAGGCGGTCTCCCAAAGCGCTTCGGTGCAGGGCGAGCGCGCTGCGGGCGATAGCGAAGAGGAGAGCGAGCCCACAGCCAGGAAGCGCCGGCGCAGACGCGGTGGCCGTGGCCGCCACCGCGGTGGCGGTGACCAGGCCAGCGAAACCAGTGGCGAAGACACGGCAGAGGCCAAGGAGACCGGCGACGCCGCTGAGCCAGCCGAGGCTGAAAAAGCAGAGCCGCCTGAGGCCAGCCCAGAGGTCGTGCCTGAACCGGTGGCAGAGGCCGCGCCCGAAACGCCGCCAGCCGACAGCGCACCAGAGCCGGAGGCCGTGCCCGAAGCGCCCGTCGCCGACACCGTGCCAGAGGCCGCGGCTGATACGGCTGCCGAACAGGCCGCGCCCGAGCCAGAACCTGAAAAGGCACCGGAAAAGGAAAAGCCCCGCCGCCGCGGCTGGTGGAACCGCAAACGCGCCTGAGGGAATGCTCGCAGCCCGGGCGTGGGTTGGCTACCGCCAATATCGGCGCAGGCTTCGAAACGGGTCGCGAAATGATAATCCGATTCAGTAGATCGAACTAGGTGGAGAAGGCCACGTCAGTGGCAGGCCGCCCCCCAATTGCCGCCGATACCTGCGAAGGCAGGTATCCAGCACTGAAAGGTGAAACAGGGAAAGGCTGCCGTTAGTCCACGAAACTGCCACATGTGCGCTTCTTGTCGTCGCCCAGCGATGGATACCTGCCTTCGCAGGTATCTACGGCCCTTAGAGCTTGGGCATCGCTCCAACTTATCCGACGGGGCTTTGCGCCATGCCAAGCTTCTGGCCATGGACCACCGCCCCCACCTCCTTCGCTGGCGCGAAATCGTCCACCCCCTCTTCTGGCCCGTGTTCTTCTGGAACCTGCGCCGGTTCGTGGTGGTGCTCGGGCGCCTGCGCGCCGAGCAGGGCGACAATGGCCAGATCGCCTATGAGATCACCTGGTGGGGCGCGATCCGCATTCACTGGACGTATCCTGAGCCAGAGACCGAGTGGGGCGCCGAACTGGGCGCTTGCGCAAAACGCATCCACCTCGCCACATTCGACGTGTTCAACCCCTACCTGTCAACGTGCATCCCCCTCTCCCTTGCCGAGGGAGAGGGGCCAGGGGTGAGGGGTCTGTTTCGACTGAGGTCCGTTCTCGCATCCGGCACCGCTGCCCTCACCCTCGATCCCTCTCCCGCGGGCGGGAGAGGGAGGCGCGCTGGACTGTTGGTGGGCGCATTTCCTGAACCCGGACATCTCAACACGAGCTGACGCTTCAGTCCGCTTCAAACTCGAACACCACCACCGCACCCCACCGGGTTTGCGGACGCGGGTGCTGGCCTCAATTCAACGATCCATATTTCGCGCCGGTCTCGCGGAAATAGGCGCGCCAAAAGGCTTTCACCTCCCCCATAGGCAGGTCGTACATCTGGCGCGGGACAATGCGCGCAACGACGTCGACGCCCTCAAGCCGCGGCAGGTCTTCGGCCAGGTCACTGTCACGGAATGCACCGTAATCCGCACCCACTCGATAGAAGGAGAACTCGGCTGAATGCTGCATCAGGTCTGACACGATCACGAGACGGCGGTTGCGCGCGTCCTTCTGGAAGTCTGCCCTGTCACCGACAGCATAGAGCGCTTCTGAGAGCGGCGAGGCGGGCTGGCGCGTGTCTTCCAGGGCGCGGTCCACATCCGCCATCAGGGGCTCGTAGAAACTCTTGCGGAACGCATCGGCCACCATGCGCGGGTTCGACGTGATCGGGTTGGCCCGGTCAGGACTGCCGGAAGAGCACGTCATGTGCAGCACTTTGGGGTCAAACGGGCGCGCCGCATTCGGCATCAGCACGGTCAGGCGGCCGTATTTCGGAAGGCTGCGCGCTTCCTCGTCGATCAGCTGGCGAACCCAGTCCATGTCATTCGGCGAGAACGGGTCAGACTGGTCGATCAACACGACTGTGTGGGCAGGATCGTTGCGATCCATCCGGCAGCCCGTTTCGGCCATGGTGGCAGGCGGAGCGGCGAAGGCAGCCACGGCAAACAGGCCGAGCACGCTGGCCAGCATGGCGCCGATCATACTGCGCCAGAACCAGGGGCCTTTTTCTCTTGAACGGGGCATTGGGGTGCTCCTTCTGTATGGGATGACCCAGCGCCTCAGGCGCTGCGCTGCTCCTGGTGGTGCTCACGGGCTTGGCGGGCCTCGCGGCTCTTGGCCATCTCGGCGGCGACGCGCTTCTGGATGCTGGAGAGGCCCTGCTGGACCTCCTGAATGTGTTTCTCCAGCCATTCGCGCGCGATGTTCAGCGCCGTGATGTTGTGCTCGATCGTGGCGATGGCGGCAGAGGCCTGCTCGCGCTCCTTGCCATAGTCGAAGCTTGGCAGGTCCGGCGTGACGATCTCGTCGAAATAGGCCGGGCAAGCGGCCTGGTCGCCAAGCGCTTCGCGCAGGGCATTGCGCTGGCGCCTGTGGGCCTGGCGGTAGGCGACCTTCTGGGTGCGCTCCTGCTCGCCGGCCTTTGAGGCGACGGCCATGGCGTGATCGCGGCGCGTCTCAAGCTCGTTGATCGCCTTCTCAATCTCGCGCTTGGCCTGGACATGGCGCGACTGCTGGCTCTCGAACCAGCTGCGGCACTGGGTGTAATAGTCGCCCAGATCATCGCGCACGCCATTGCGCACTTGCTGGCGTGCTTCATAGGCCAGGCGCTCCTTGCGCCACACGCGGCCATAGCCAGGGTAGCGGTCAGAGATCTTGTCGTAGCCTTCATAGACGGCGATCGCGAAGACGGTGAAACCGATCATCAGGAGGCCAAATGCCACCAGGCTGTGCAGGCCGAAGATGTTCGGGAATATTCCCGCCATGACCGCGCCAGGCGCTGTGTCGAACATCGAATAGGTCGACAGGTCTCCCGCCGCGATCGCAGCCTGCAGGCTGATCTCCACGGCATCGCGAAAGTGCGCGACGAAGAAGTTCAGGAAGATCCCGGCGAGGATGAAGATCCCCGCCACCACGCCGCCCATCACCTTGAACGGCATCCGCGGATGGTTGAGGTAGCGCAGGCCGAAATATCCCGCCGTGACGCCGAACAGGACGTTTACCGCGCTAACGCCAAAGGCAACCATCAGGCCGCCAAGCAGGCCCGAGGACTGGGCGTCCTTGAACAAGAGCGCGTTGAAGCAGCCCTCCAGCAGGAGCACCGCCATGAGGATGGCAAGCGTCTGCTCGACATTCTTCTTGATGTCCGGCGTGCGTTTGCCGATTTGCTCGCCATGCTGCTGGCGAAAGTCATTCAGCTCGATCACCGTGGCTTCGTGATGGGCCTCAGCCTCGGCGGCATCATCGGTCTCGAAGTGGCGCAGCTCATTCTCTTCCGCCTTGATCGCCTCCTGCAGCGCGTTCACCTGGATTTCGGCAGGCGTACAGTCCTGGATGTAATTCCGCACGCCAGCCGCGCTCGCGCTGAACCAGGTCGAGAGGCCCCGGCGCACATCCTCAGCGCGCTCAGCGACCAGCTGTTCACGCTCGCTCCACTGGTCGCGTGTCAGCGCTTCCGACACCGGCAATCCGTCCGTGGCGTCCTGCTTGGCCTGGCGGCGCGTGATGGCCTTGTTGAAGCCAAGCTCGCCATCTGCCAGAGCGCCCTTCAAGCCATGCTGCGACGGCTGCGCCTTTAGCGAGAGCGGTTTGATCTTGTCACGAAAGCCGACATCTGCGGCCCAACGCAGGGAGTTTCTTAGCATACCAGCCCCTTTCCGAGCGGCGCCCCGAAGTTAATCGAAGACGCCTTTTCATTAACCTTGGGCCGGAAGGTCGCTTTGGGGGGTTACCAAATTCGAAAAGCGCCAGGCGCCTTGTGAAGATTTAATGTTGGCGGGGCAGCGGCTGGCATGCCGCCACGCTCTTCTGTAGTCTCGCGTGCAGAAGCGAGAGGGCGCACACCATGGACATCGAACAGATTCTGAAAGACCTGCAGATGCGGGCAGAAACCGCGATCGAAGACTTCGACGTCGACGCGAAGGTCGCGAGCGCGAAAGAGACGGCGGTCAAGGTGAAGGAACGGCTCGAGACCGACGAAAAGGCGCGCAACCTGACGATAGGCGGCGGGGTGCTCTTGGCAGGTCTGCTCGCCACGCGCGGCGGCCGCCGGCTGGTGGGCACGGTGGCGAAAACCGGCGCGGTCGCGGCGCTCGGCGCACTGGCCTACAAGGCGTGGCAGGATCGGGGTGTCAGCGGCGGAGAGATTGCAGACCACGAGCTCCCGGAAGCTGAAGACATTCAGACCGCTGGCTTTGTCATTGACGCGGAATCCGACCCCGCCTTTGCTCGCGCTCTGGTCCACGCCATGGCCACTGCCGCCTATGCCGATGGCGTGATCGACCCGGATGAGCGCGCCGCGATCGATGGCGTTGTCGACACTGACGAGGCAGACCTCATGGCACTGGTCGACAACTCAAGGAGCGAAGACGATTGCCTCGACATGATCGCCCTGGCCGCGCGCACGCCCAATCATGCCGCGCAGCTCTACGCCGCCGCTGCGATTGCCACGGGTGAGCAAGGCGACAAGGAGACCGGCTTCCTCGCGCGTCTTGCCGTCCGTCTTGGCATCGCAAAGGCGCACGCCGACGCTATCGGACGAGAGATTGCGGCAAGCTAGAAGGGCAGCGGCCGCCGCATGACGCGGGGTGTTTCGCGCATTGTCGGGTCAGTCCCAAACCGCTACCGCTCGATTTCGCTTGGGCCACCCTTAGCTCCCCATTTCGAGCAACGTGAAGGCGCAGGTGCCTTGCCGGCAGGTGGGCGTTGTATAGAGCAACTATGGATTTGAGCGCGGCCGAATTCGGCTTTTGCCCTCTCAGGAAAATGGAGCCTCCCAAGTGCAGAGGCGCGCTAGTGCTAGCGTCGCGGTATAGCGAAAGTGACCCAGCTTCATCGCGCGGCGCGGAGCCTTCTTCGATGCAATTTCTTACCAATTGAAAGTTTTTTGAGCCAGTTCCCGGCGTTTTCCCGTTCTTATGAGTAACGGCGCCTTCGTCCTTGGGGCGGCGCGCCAGCTTTGGATCGGAAACAGGACTGTCAGAATGACCACAATCACCGGAACCTCAAGCGACGATGTTCTATCGGCGCCCGCCGCGGAACCCAGCTACGCCTTGGACACGTCGCTTTTCTACTTTTTTATGGATCAAAACAACCAGGACGACTTCATTCCGGTCTTCTCCGATAGCGACGTTAACAGCACGGCCACCCAAGTGGTTTTTGTTGAGTTTACAGGTCGCTACACGCAATCCGACAGTGTGCTGGACGCGATCGTTGGGGACGTGAATGGCGCGCAGGACGTACTCACCTACGGACTAGACTCCACCGATCTCAAGCTCCAATCGGTCCGGGACAACGGCACACAACCTGCTACGCCCTATAGCACCAGGGATCCTCAGTTTTCCCCAAATGATGAGCAAGTCCTGTTCCTCAGTGAAAGCGCCTTTTTGGACGGAACAGACACCAATAACCAACCAGACGCCTTTATACGTAACTTGATTTCAGGAGATACGCAGAGAATTTCGGTGTCTGAGGCAGGAATACAAGGTGATCGGAACGTCGTGCGCGCGGATTGGATTAGCGACACAGAAGTGCTCCTGATGACTCGCGCGACAAATATGATCGATGGCAGCCCAGATCCTCGCGAGGGTCTCTTCATAAAGAACGTAGAGACTGGAGAAGTTAATGAGTTGGTCTTCGATGGTCTCAACCTCGAAGCCTGGCTGCCGGGCCGCACTTCGACTGATTACAAGCTCTCCGCCAATCTTCGTTATCTTGTCTTTTCCACCGACGACCCACTCTCGACTGGAGAGCAGGCAAACGACAATGGCATCAACGATGTTTATGTTTGGGACTTTGAGGCAGGCGGTGACGCAGGTGCTCTTCTCTCAACTCCCTTCAGCACGCGCTCAGACGGACAAACTGGCGATGAGATCTTTGCCAATAATGGAAGCAGCTTTGCCGATATCTCATCGGATGGAAGGTATGTGGCGTTTCTCAGTGATGCCGGCGATCTTGTCGAGAATGACACCAACACAAACACAGATGTGTTTCTCAAGGACAATCAAACGGGCGTACTAACCCGCATCTCGGTTTCAGAGTCTGGCGGCGAGTTGCCCAACCGTGCGCTTGTGACAGCCCCGCTGATTTCTCCTGATGGCACGATGGTCTTCTTCACACTTGTGAACGCCGTCCTCACCGATGATGCCCTGCCTGTCGGTGGCTATATCTACTATATCGAGGAAGACCGTCTCGATCAGGTCCAATTTAATGTCGTCGATATCGAAAATGGAGGTGTGACCACCGACGATATTTTGAGTGTGCAGAATGTAGGGTTCAATGGCGAAGGAATTCGCTGGATAGATGACAGTTCCGGCCTTTTCTGGAACTTCTTTGGGCTGCCGTTTATTGTTGAGGTCAATCAGGCAGGCTCTGGCGGCCCCGTCACCCTGAAGGGCCTTGGTGGCAATGATACGCTGATCGGCGGGTCGC
>JBCBGD010000062.1:0-11844 GCA_038527085.1 Pseudomonadota bacterium
AATCGCGCCCCGAAGACATCCAGCCTTTCCCCATGCAGGCCGCCCTCAGCGTCCAGACCGACGTCATCGGCGGCATTGGCGGCGTGACCGACGAAGCGCGCCTCGATCCAGACAAGAGCTGCTTCGCCATGGGCCAGAGCGCTGGCGGCATCACCGACGTGCGCCCCGTCGCCGAGATCGTGGCATCACTGCTGGAAGAGGCCGAAACCGCGATCAGGAAGACGCAGGGCTATGTGCGGGTTGAGGCGTAGGCCCCCTCAATAGGCGTGCAAGCCGACACGGGACGAGCAGCCGAAGTCGGACCAGGTCGGTTTTTGGCGCTTTGACTGGAATTCACTGGACGCGGAAGGTGCACCCTCGGAAATGCATGTCCGTTTTCGTTTACGATGCGGACATGGCTGACCGTGACTCGTTGGGGGACTTTGGCCCTTGATGACTTTCGCAAGAAGCCGCACAGCGAAGCGCCACTCATTCTCAGCTCGGCCAGCCGTTCCTACGATAGGTGAATCTCGGAACGGTCGATGTTTCCATGAACCAGTGTAGGAGCCAGCGCGAGAGACTCATTCGAAACCCAAATTGACGACGTCGACATTTTTTGGTTTGTTCGCCGTGAAGGCGAGGAAAATCACATGAAGCGCATCATCGGATCACTGCTTGTTTTGGGCCTTGCTGGATGTGCGGGAGGGGGTGGTTCGACCAGTGCGCCGGCGCCGACCGTGCAGCCCCAGGCGAGCGCTGTGGTGAGTGAACTTGCGGTTTCCTTTGATGGGTCCGCCGGGCAGGGCTTCTCGATCACCACGCAATTCGATGCGCCAGACTTTGTTCCTGGCGTGGCGGGCCAGGCGTGGCGCACGGATGGGTTTTCCAGTTTCGGGCGCGGGTCGATCGATCTGTCGGATGCCAGCGGCTTTACAGCCTCCACATGGGTGGCAATCGAGAGTTACCCGTCGGATCTGGAAGTGCCTGTGCGCGATCTTTCGCCTTCCTCGATCATGAACCAGCGCGGCGGTGGGGATGGGTTCGACATCTTCATCGACACCTATGGCCGTTGGGGGCTTTGGGTGGCCACCAGCCGCGGGCGCGTGACTGTCGATGCGCCTGAGCCTTTTCCTCTGTACAACTGGGCGCATGTGGCCGCGCGGCTGGATCCGCAGACGGGCACAGCCAGCCTGTTTCTGGATGGCGAAGAAGTGGCGAGCGAGCGGCTCTCGTCTGGCGCGACGTTCCGGCCTGAACAGACCGATCTTCTCGTCGCGCGAGCCGTGGAAGAGGTGTCGATCATCGACACTTTCACGATCAATCGCCTCAACGCGTCTTATGACGCGTTACAGGTCACGGGCGAGGCGCTGAGCGACGGCGTCATCCGGTCGGCCTACCAGAAACATGCAGCCGATCTTCCCGACTGGACGGCGTCGCTTGCTGTGCCTGCGGACCGGTTCGCGAGCGACTATCACCGCCCGCAGTTTCGCGGCATGCCGCCGTCTGGCTGGACGAACGAGCCCCACGGGCTGACTTTTGTCGATGGCACCTGGCACATGTTTTACCAGCGCACGCCCAATGGTCCGTTCAAGACGCAGATGCATTGGGGGCACATGGTCAGCGACGACCTGGTCACCTGGCGCCACGAGAAGGATGCGCTGTGGCCAGAGCTTCAGGATGACAGTTTCGGCTTTGACCAGAAAGGCATCTGGTCGGGCGATGTCATCGTCGATGGCGACATGGCGTTTGCGTTCTATACCAGCGTGAACCATTCCGACCGGTTGCAGGCGAGCAACCCTGGCATAGCCATGGCCACCAGCCCGCGCAGCGATATGGTCGACTGGGAGAAGTCCGGCCCGATCATCAACACGCGGTATGTGAACGATTTCCGCGATCCGTATCTCTTCCGCTCGGGCGGGACCTGGCACATGATCATTGGCGCGGCCGTCTCGAGCGGTGGCGGGCTGGACTATTGGGTGCTGGAGCAGACGGCGAATGGCGCCAACTGGGACCACCGCGAAGACTTCGCCTCCACCTCCTATGGGCAGATGGATGTTGGCTCCATCATCTGGGAAATGCCGGTCTTCGAGCCGCTGACCGACGATGTCTGGGTACTGACGGTTGCGCCGATCGGGGGCCAGGTGTCGAAGTACGGCAGCAATGCCACGCGCAATGTTTATTGGACGGGGCGCTGGAATGGCTCGCAATTCCAGCCCTTCAGCGCACAGCCGACCGATCTGGATATCCTTCCGGGCCATCTCGCCCCAACCGTGGACCGCGCTGCCGATGGCACGCTGCGCGCGATCGGGATTGTAGACGAGCGGCGCTCGCCGCAATCGCAGGAGGATGCCGGATGGGCGCACACTTACAGCCTGCCGCGGCGCTGGTTCCTGATGCCCGATGGCCGCACGATGGGACAAGCGCCAGCACCTGAGGTGGCTGCGCTGCGCGGGGCGCCACAGGCTTTGGCAGGCGCAGGCGCGCTCAGTGCGGCTGGACTCGACGTTGGAGATGCCGGGCAGGCTTATGAGCTGGAGATCGAACTGGCCTCTGGGCTGTCTAGTGCGGCATTGGTGGTCGATTTGCTTGCAGACCCGTCAGGGGCCGAGGTGACGCAGCTCAGGTTCGACGCAGTCGCCGGCACGGTCACACTGGACAAGTCGCGCTCCACGCTCGACGGGGCCAATGAAGAAGGCCCGCGCACGCTGACGGGGGCCTATGATACGGCCGCCTTTGGGCCGATCGAGACCGTGCGCCTGTTCGTGGATGGGTCCGTTGTCGACGTGTTCATCAATGATGCTGCGGCGTTTGCCTTCCGCGCTTACCCCACGCGGGCCGATGCGACGCAGGTGAGGATTTCCGCCGAAGGCGACCCCGTAACGCTCCAATCGGTCACGCATTGGCCGCTTGTTGGCGCGGATTGAGATCAGGCGCTGTCGCGGACGACGAGGGGGCAGGCCATCTTGTCGGAGCGAATTTCGATGGTCTCGCCGCCCAGCAGTCTGAGCAGCTTGTCGGCCGCGCGCTTGCCGATGTCGTAATAGGGCAGGCCAACGGTGGTGAGGTTCGGCACCACATTGGTCGAGATCATCTTGAAGTCGTCAAACCCGACCACGGCCACGTCATCGGGCACCGTCACGCGCGCAGCATGGGCTGCGCTGATGACCTGCAAGGCGATTTCGTCATTGCCGCACATGATCGCGGTTGGCCGCTCGTCATCCGGCAGGGCCAGGAGCTCACTGGCGACCCGGAACGCCCGCATGGTTTCCGCGCCCACGGGCCCCTCATAGCCCGCAAGGATCCAATCGCCGTTGATAGGGACGCCGGCTTCCTCCAGCGCCTGCTGGAAGGCAGCGCCGCGCAGTTTGGCCGCGACGATCTGGGGGTTGAGCGTGATGTAGGCGATTCGCTTGTGGCCCTCCTGGGCGAGATACCGCGCCGCCACGTAGCCGCCTTCGAAGTCGTCGGGCACGACAGAGGGCAGGTCGGGTTTGTCGGGCGCGCTGCAATTGACCAGCACGGTTGGCAGGGGTGGGGGCTCGACGGCGAGGGTGACGTGCTGGTGGAACATGGTGGCGTAAAGGACGCCGTCGAGACGGTGTTCCTGAAAGGTCCGCCAGACCGCTTGCTCACCGTCCTCCGTTCCGCCCGTGTTGGCAATCAGAACCCCCTTGCCGGCCTCAGACAGCCTGTCCTGGATCCCGCCAATGAGCTCTACCGAGTTGGCGGTTCGCGCCACGACGTCTGTCATGATCCCAACCACACCGGACCGGTTTGACCGCATCAGCCGCGCGGCCTGGTTGGGCACGTATCCCAGCTCCTTGATCGCGTCTTCGACCTTCTCCCGGGTCGCGGCTTTGACCGACGCCTCGCGATTGACCACGCGCGACACGGTCTTGTCCGAAACGCCAGCATAAGCCGCGACATCCTTGATGCTGACCAAGTCGGGCCTCTCCCAAATCGTTGAACCGAAGGCTCTTTTATCGCTTAGACCGTCTGCCATTGCAAAAGAGTGACACGGAAGAGAAAAAATGTCGACGTTGTCATTTATTTATTGACGACGTCGACATTTCGAAGAATGGTAGGTTCGAGCGCGGCGGTGGAACCGCGTGTGATTCAAGGCTCGCCCGCGATGCGAGCACGGGAGGAAGACTGATGAACGTCGACGAGACGCGCTACCGCAGCGCATTCCTGAAAACGATTTCCCTGAGCGCGCTGGCCGTGTGTGCCTTCAGCGCCCCGGCCGTGGCCCAGGAAGCCGAAGAGGCCGATGAGGAAGCCCGCCAGGAGACGGTCATTGTCACGGGTGTGCGTGAGGCGACCTCCAAGCAGGACGCGACATTCACCATCAACACTTTCGATCAGGACCAGATTCGCGAGCTGGCGCCTATTTCCACGGCTGACCTGCTACAGAACGTGCCCGGTATTTTCGCAGAGGGCTCGACGGCTGGTGAAGCCTCCAACAACATCACGGTGCGCGGCCTGCCCGTAACCGGCGGCTATCGCTATGCGCCGCAGCTGATCGACGGGCTTCCCTGGTTCGAGGAGTCCGAGGTCCAGTTCATGAACAATGATGCTGCGGCCCGCGCAGACATCATGACCCGCCAGGTCGAAGTTGTTAAAGGCGGCACAGGCGGCATTCTCTACTCGAACGGTCTTGGCGCCACGGTGAACCACATCACCCGTACAGGCGGCCAGGAGTTCGAGGGCGGCTACAAACTCGAGCTCGCCGATTATGGCTTCGTGCGCAACGACCTCTTCGTGTCCGGCCCGATCAATGAGAATCTGACCTACGCGATCGGCGGCTATTACCGCACCAGCGATGGTCTGCGCGATGTCGGTTTCACGGCGGACCAAGGCGGCCAGATCCGCGCCAACTTGCTCTACACCAGCGACGACGACACGCTCGAAGTGTTCGGTCAGTACCACAAAATCCAGGATACAACGGCCTTCTACCAGAATGTCCCCTTCCAGGTTCCGGCCTTCTCAGAGCGCGGTACGGCGGAAAACCCCATCGAAATCCAGCCGGATGAAGTCTTCGAACTCGGCATCGATTTCCAGGACGGCAGCGTTCTGTCGCCCTTCAACCGGCTCTTCACTCAGCTTGGCGAGTATGGCGAGCGCGAGATCGACCTCGCCGACGGCCTGACCGCGGACTTCGACATGTTCACCTTCAAGGTGAGCAAGGAATTCCAGAATGGCTGGGAACTGTCCTCAGGACTTCGCGTGACAAATGGCACGAACGATTTCAACGCCATGTTCACCGGCAATGACACTACCAGTGCCGAGCGCTTCCTGAACGCGCGCTACCAGAACGACGTGGTTGGGCCAGCGTTTGGCCAAGCCCTGCGCGGGGAATGTGACGCGGCGAAGCTTGCCGGTTTCTTCGACACCAGCATGTGCGAGATGGGCGGCTTCGTTGGCGTGTCGCGCCAGGACTTCATCGACAATTTCGGCATCGCGCAGTCGGTTGGCGCGTTTGCGCTCGATGATGGCTCACGGATCGGCGACGACGAGCTTCTGAATTTTCTCTTGCCCTTCATCACCCAGAGCGAGGCGGAAAGCGCGTCCTTTGACATCCAGGCGACCAAGTCTTTCGAGTTCTTCGGAGACCACGACTTCACCATCGGCGCCTATGCCAGCGATTACAGCGTGGACCAGAACTTCCAGTCGAGCCTCCTGGTTTCGACGATGGAGGAAAACTCACGCCTGGCAGAGCTTCGTGCCCTTGACGCCGATGGCAATGTTGTTGGCCCGTCTCTCACGCTGAATGGCGCGATCCTGCCGGGCTTCTTCGGCTACACGTCGAACATTTCCGCCCAGGGCCAGGCGATTTATGCCCTCGACCATTGGGAGCTGATGGACAACCGCTTGAAACTGGACCTTGGCGTGCGCTGGCAGGACCAGGAATCTTCTGTCATTCGATTCGACCGCAACATTATTGCCGGATCAAACCTGACGCCAGCTTCTGTGGTTCCGGGCTCAGACGGTGACACCACGGCCGACGATGAGGTGTTCCTGCCAAGCAACCGCCGCGCCTCGAACAATGAGTTCGATGGTTTCGGCTGGTCGATCGGCGCCAACTATTCGGTTGCAGAGAATTTCGCCGTGTATGGCCTGGTCTCTGACAGCTTCCGCCTGCCGAGCCTTGAAGACCTCAACGAGTTCCGGGTCGACGACTCGCGCGACGAGGAGCAGGTCGAAAGCATCATGCAGTATGAAGGTGGTATCCGGTACTATGCCGATACCTGGGACACGCAGATCGCTGTCTTCTACAACGAATTCAGCCCGCGCCAGGAAAGCGTCACCTTTCGCGACTTCACCGACCCCACTTGCGTGGTCAATGACGGCGTGCCGGACATCAACACCTGCCCTGAAGTGCGCGAGTCCTTCGAGCGGGGCGTGGAAAACCTGGGCATCGAGATCGAAGCCGCGTGGTATCCTGACTTTGTCGAAGGCCTTGAGTTCCGCGGCAACGTCGTTTTCCAGGAGCCTGAAATTGTCGGCGCGAACTTCCGCACGGTCCGCGAGATCCGCGAGAATGATGTTGTGGTCGGCTTCGAGTTCGAGAACATCGGTGAAGATGGCCGACGTCCCCGCCGCCTGTCGGAGGTGATGCTGAATGTCGAGGGCACCTGGGACACCAAGCCCCTGACGGGCTATCCGTTCAAGCCCTATGCGCGCTACTCCTACTTCGGCGATCGCTTCTCTGAATCCCGCGACGTCGATGTGACGCTCTACCCTGAGTACTTCCACATCGATGGCGGCTTCATCTGGGACTTCAATGAGGACCTCGCCTTCCAGTTCCACGTCTCGAACATCACCAACGAGCTGTCCTTCACCGAAGGCGACCCGCTGTTCGCAGACCTGAAGGGGCCGAATGGCGCCACCAACCGCGGCGTGGCCCGTCCGCTCTTCGGACGCACCGTCCGCGCCATCCTCAACTACCGCTTCTAGTGGCCGCCAAAAGAAAAAGATCTGGGAGGACCCACACCATGAATACTCTGAGCAAACTGATTGTGCCATCGCTTCTCGTGCTTGCGGCTTGTGCCGAAGGCGGGGAAGGGCGCAGCATCAATGAAGTGCCAGCCAACACGCCGCCGAGCCTGAGCGGCCCGACCGCCGTGTCGGTCGAGGAAAACACGCGCACGGTGGCCAGCTTCACGGCCACCGATGCGGAAGGCAATCCTGTGACCTTCTCTCTCGCGGGAGCGGATGCGAGCAGCTTCTCGCTTTCGGGGGCGGGCGAGCTGTCCTTCGCTGTGCCGGCCGATTTCGAGGCACCCGGCGATGCCGATGGCGACAATGTCTACGAGGTGACTATTGTTGCAGATGACACGTTCACCGTGCCGGCGATGCTGGATGTCGTTGTGACCGTGACGGATGTGGAAGGCGATGCCATTCCGCAGAACTCACAGAATGTGACGACTGACGACACGACCTTCATTCAGGAAAACATCATCTCCAGCTTCGAGTTTCCGACGCTGATCCTGAATGACACGGACAATTTCACCGTCACTGGGATCTTCGATGACCCAGCTGCCGCCCAGGTGGGCTGGAACAATTTCGAGGGCAATGCCGATGCCGCGCGGATTGGCGATGCCTCGGTGTCCACGTGTGAGTTCAACAACAACGCCCAGGGCTGTGATGCGCCCCAGGGCTCTATCCTGATCCGCAACGTCGAAGTCACGAAGGGCTCAATCACCTTCCTGATGTCAGGTGGCGCAGGCAACAACAATGTCGGTGTTGAGATCATCAATCCGGCAGACGATTCCGTGCTCGGCCGCTACACGCCAAACAGCTGCGGAGATCCGTATCTGCGGGGCGATCAGCACTATGTGCACTTTGAAACCAGCGGCCTGATCGGCGCGACGGTCAACCTGCGGATCTTCGACGAGGAATCCGGCGGATGTGGCTTTGTGGCCTTCGACCACTTCTACCAGACCGACACGCCACGCGGACCGCAGGCGGCCTCTGTTTCGATCCCGCTGACGGGCACAAACGTCTCGATCGAGGATGCGGCCAATACTGGGCTCATCACCGGTGCGAGTTTTGAGGCGCCCGTCGACATGGTGACCAATCGGGGTTGGGAGGCCACGGGTGCTTTCGCCAATCCCACCCAGACAAGCTGGCAGGGCACGACCCGCTTCGACGAAGCCGCCCATGTCGGTGACTGGGCCGTAAGCACTTGCGAAATGAACGACAATGCAGCGGGCTGCGATGCTCCGGTCGGTTCGCTCATTTCACCGCCGTTCCGGGTGACGTCGAACTTCCTGAACTTCCTGATGGGCGGCGGAAACGGGTCTGTGCCAGTGGGCATCAACATCCTTGATGGCGCTGGAAACACGATCCACACCTACTCGCCCAATTCCTGCGGCCCGGCCTTCATCGATGGCAACAATGACTGGACGTCCATCGACATGACGGCGATCGCTGGCGCGTCGGTCCAGTTCGAACTGTTTGACAATGAGCCAGGCGGTTGCGGCTTCCTTAGCTTCGACCACTTCTACCTCGCCGATGCGGCCTACAATCCCACGGGCGACGGGCAGGATGGCGGAGCCGTCGTGCTAACCCCAGCAGCTGAGGCCAATCTCGGCTTCAATGTGACGCTGAACCCGGACTCCTTTGCCCAGGTCATCGGCACGTTCGACGACGCCACCACCAATGACTGGACGCCCACAGGCGCGTTCATGATGCCCGCCAATGCGGATGCCTGGTCGAACATCGACAATCCGGCCCGGGTCGGTGCGCGCGGTGTGAACACCTGCGAGATCAACATGAACTCCATGGGCTGCGATGCACCAACCGGCTCGCTCACCTCACCGGCCTTTATGGTGAGTGCAGATCGCCCGGTCCTGAACTTCCTGATGGCGGGTGGCAATGGCGCTGCGCCTGTGGGGCTTCGGGTCCTCGCTGCCGATGATAGCGTGATCGCGTCACACACGCCAAACGCTTGCGATGCGTTCGGTCTGAACGGTGATGACGACTGGGTGTCGATCGACCTCGCGGCCCAGGCTGGCAACATGGTGCGTGTCGAAGTCTTCGATGAAGAAGCTGGCGGTTGTGGCTTCGTTGCCTTCGACCACGTCCACATGAGCGCCACCGCGCGCCAATAGGATGACACGGCGCGGCAACGTGCTGCGCCGTGCAACTGGCCATCCCCTGTCTTCCTCCAGGGGGGTGGAAAATGGCACCCAGGCTCTTGTTCCCTAAGCCTGGGTGCCCCCCAGACCGGAACCTTCTAAGGTGTCCGGAAATTGGAGGAGTGTGTTTTGGGTGAAGGCAGGCCAGCGGACATGGGAAGGACCTACGCAGCGATCGAAGCCGGAGGCACCAAGTTCATTTGTGCCGTGATGGATGAAGACGCCCGCGTGCTGGATCAGCAGCGCATTCCCACAACCGATCCCAAAGAAACACTGGGACAGGCGATGGCGTTCCTGGCCAAGGTCCGCGGCGATCACGGCGCCCTGTCCGGCCTCGGTATCGCCAGCTTTGGCCCGCTGGAGCTGAATCCGGCCTCGCCCATGTTCGGCTCTATCATTTCGACACCAAAGCCCGGATGGTCCGGCATCGACATTCTCGGAAGCCTGACTGAGGCAGCGGGCGCGCCTACATCGATCAATACTGATGTGAACGCTGCCGCTCTTGCCGAGATCAAACTTGGCGCAGGCCAGGGGCTTTCCTCGCTTTGCTACGTCACCGTGGGGACGGGGATTGGCGTGGGTTACATTTCCGATGGCCGCTTTGTGCCAGATACAGCCCATGGCGAGATTGGCCATATGCGTGTGCCGCGGGCCGAGGGTGACACGTTCCCTGGCCGCTGCCCGTTTCACACCGATTGTCTCGAAGGCCTCGCCAGCGGGCCGGCTATCCGCGACCGTTGGGACTGTTCAGCTGAAGACCTGCCGGACGACCACCCGGCCTGGCAGATGGAAGCGCACTACATCGCCGCGCTCTGCAACAATCTGATTTACACGCTGCGGCCCCAGCGGATCGTCATCGGCGGCGGCGTGTTTGGGCGCGCATCGCTTTATGGAAAGGTGCGGGCCGCGCTGGGTCTGATGCTCGCAGGATACGCCTTGTCGAGCGAGGAGGAAGCGCTGGACAGCTTCATCAGTCCGCCCGGCCTTGATGAGATCCCGCCCGGCCTGATGGGCGCATTCGAATTGGCGCAACAGGCAGAGCGGGGCGCGCCATGATCAGGTCGCTGGCAGCCTTCTTCTGTGCCTCTATGATGATGCTGACCGTGTCGGCCTGTGGGGGCGGTGCCAGCGATGATGGCCGTGAGGTGCTGACGCTCTGGAAGCACCAGGCCGGTGAGGTGGAGGAGGCGGCCAACGCAGCCGCAATGGCGCGGTTCAACGCCAGCCAGGACCAGTACCGTATTGAGTCCCAGTCCTTGCCGCAGGGCGCCTACAGTCAGTCCATCATGGCAGCCTCGCTGGCGGGGCGGTTGCCCTGTCTCCTCACAGTCGATCATCCCATGGTGTCGAGCTTCGTCTGGGCGGGGCATTTGCAGCCCATCGAACCGCTGGTCGAGGCCGATACGCTGGACGGGGTCAGCTCTGCGGCCGTGGGGCGCTACAATGGCGAGGTCTATTCGGCCGGCCAGTTCGATGCCGCGCTGGCCATCTTCACGCGCCGGTCGACGCTTGAGCGCGTGGGTGCACGGATCCCGACGCTGGACGCGCCCTGGAGCCGGGACGAGTTCGACGAAATCCTCAATGACCTGAAAGCCACAGGTAACTTTGCCTATCCGCTCGATCTCCAGACCCGCGATGTGAAGGCCGACTGGTGGACCTATGCCTTCTCGCCCCTGCTTCAGAGCTTTGGCGGAGACCTGATCAACAGAGCATCAATGACGCGCGCAGAGGGCGTGCTGAACGGGCCGGAAGCCATCGCCTTCGGCCGCTGGTTCCAGTCCCTGTTCGAGGAGGGCCTGGTCAATCGCTTCGAGCCGGATGAGCGGGCTTTCACCTCTGGACGGGCGGCAATCACTTACACTGGCAACTGGTGGACGCCGGCCTATGCCGAGGCTTTTGGCGAGGATCTCCTGATCCTGCCGCCGCCTGATTTCGGGCATGGCGCGGTCATCGGCGGCGGCAGCTGGCAGTGGGCGATCAGTTCGACCTGCGAAAACTCGCAGGGCGCGGCCGCTTTCATCGACTTCCTCATGACGCCTGAAGAAATCGCCGCCATGTCTGAGGCTGCGGGCATGATCCCCGTCACCGAGGAGGCCGCCAGCCTGACAACGCGGTTCAATGAGGACGGCGAGTGGCGGGTCTTTTTCGAGCTGATGCAGCGCTTCGCGAAGGAACGTCCGGAATCCCCGGCCTTCGCGACCATCTCCAACGCCTATTTGCGCGCCATGCAGGACATCATGAACGGCAAGGATGTGCGCGATGCGCTCGATGATGCCGTCGACGACATTGAGCAGGTGATCGAGGACAATGACGGCTATGGCCGCGTCTTGCTGGCAGAGGAGCAGCGCTGATGGCGGGCGGGCTTCTCGGCATGGGCTCGCGGGCCTGGGCGGCGGTGTTCGGCGCGCCTGCTGCGCTCGGCCTTTTGGTCTTCCTGATCATCCCGTTCGTGATGGCATTCATGCTCACTTTCACGAACCAGAAGCTTATGTCGCCGAATGACGGCGATTTCGTCGGCCTGAGAAACTATGAGCGCGTGTTGGCGATGACCGTGCTGTCCCAGGCGCCTGAGCGCGACGCAGCGGGTGAGCTCGTGCGCGACGAAGCCGGCGACCGTGTGTTCCCGCGCGTGCGCGACGTTACGCGCACGGAGCCGAAATATGACGGGTTTCGTCCGCTCTTGTCGTTTGAGGGCTTTGGCCGGCGCAATGTGGTCCTCGCC
>JBCBGD010000063.1:0-11774 GCA_038527085.1 Pseudomonadota bacterium
CCCACGCCCAGATCGGCGCGGAAGGAGCGGATTTCAGAGATCAGCTCGCAGACCCAGTCCATCTCCTCGGTGGCGGCCTCATGGACATATCCGACGCCAAATTCCGGCCAGCGCTGGAGCATGAGGAAACCCTCGCGCTTTGGCCCATGCTCGGCAAGCTCGCCCCAGAGCTCCTCAGTGATGAAGGGCATGAAGGGGTGCAGCAGCTTCAGGATTTGATCCAGCGCCCAGCCCGCGACCCTTCGCGTCTCGGCCTTGGCGTCTTCATTGTCGCCGTTCAGCAGCGGTTTGATGAGCTCCAGATACCAGTCGCAATAGGTGTTCCACACAAACTTGTAGGCCGCGCCGGCCGCATCATCGAAGCGGTAGGCCTCCAGCGCCGCGGTGGTCTCGGCGAATGTGCCGGCCACTTCGCTGACGATCCATTGGTTCACCGGTTCGGTGAGCGCGGCAGGATCAAGCTCGCCATCCCAATTGGCGCACTCATTCATCTGGCAGAAGCGCGCGGCATTCCAGAGCTTGGTGCCAAAATTCCGATTGCCTTCAACGCCTTGCTTGGACAGCCTGATGTTGCGCCCCATGCCCGCCAGGCGGGACATGGTGAAGCGCAAGGCATCGGCGCCGTATTCATCGATGAGCTCCAGCGGGTCCATGGCATTGCCCTTGGACTTGCTCATCTTCTGGCCTTTTTCATCCAGCACCAGCGCGTGGATGTAGACATCCTTGAACGGGATCTCGCCGATGAATTTGAGTCCCATCATCATCATCCGGGCGACCCAGAAGAAGATGATGTCGAACGCCGTGACGAGCACCGCGCCGGGGTAGAAAGTGTTGAGCTCGTCCGTCTCATCCGGCCAGCCCAGGGTCGAGAACGGCCAAAGGGCGGATGAGAACCAAGTGTCGAGGACGTCGGGGTCTTGGTAAAGAGTTACGCGATAGAAACCGTCTTCGTTCACTTGGCCTGAACGCTCTTGGGCCTCGATTTCTGAGTCAGCATAATCATCGCCGACGATCTCGCATTTAACCCCAATATCTTTGTAATACGCGAACGCGCTGTGCGCAGCCTCTTCAAAAGTTTCGCCACAGAACGGAACGGGTTTGCCCCATCCATAGGTTTCAACCCAACCACCATCGAGTTCTTTTCGTTCCACCGCAGGCCCATACCAAGCCGGGATGCGGTGCCCCCACCAGAGCTGGCGGGAAATGCACCAGGGCTCGATATTGTCGAGCCAATTGAAATAGGTCTTGGACCAGTTTTCCGGCACGAAATCGGTGCGCCCATCGGCCACCGCCGCGCGCGCCTCTTTCGACAGCTCCTCGGCATTCACGAACCACTGGTCCGTCAGCATCGGCTCGATGACGACGCCAGAGCGGTCACCAAAGGGCTGCATGATCTTTTTCTTCTCGATATAGGGGATCATCTCCCCGTCTTCGCCCTCGACCATGACGGCATTCCCGTCCGCCGTGATGTCGGCAACGACCCGCTCGCGCGCTTCATACCGGTCGAGCCCGCGATATTCGTCCGGCACCAGATTCATCGCCTGAATTTTCGGCCCGTCCCAGTCTTCTGCGCCTTCAGCAATCCGCTGGGCGACCGCGGCCACCTCGGCATAGGGCGCGCCATCGGCCCGCATCGCCGCGCGCTCATCCATCAGCGAGTACATCGGGATATTGTTGCGCTGGGCGACGCCGTGGTCGTTTTCATCATGGGCGCCGGTGATCTTCACCGCGCCTGAGCCGAACGCAGGATCGGGATACTCATCGGTGATGATGGGGATGAGGCGCCGGTGTTCCTTCGGCCCCACGGGGATTTCGCAGAGCTTGCCGACAATCGGCTTGTAGCGCTCATCATCGGGGTGCACCGCCACCGCGCCATCGCCCAGCATGGTTTCAGGCCGCGTCGTGGCGATGGAGATATAATCGCGCTCTTCTTCCAGCGTGACGGTCCCGTCCTCGTCCTTCTCGACATAGGTGTAGGTCTCGCCGCCTGCGAGCGGGTATTTGAAGTGCCACATATGGCCGTCGACTTCGGTGTTCTCGACCTCGAGATCTGAAATCGCGGTCTGGAAGTGGGGGTCCCAGTTCACCAGCCGCTTGTCGCGGTAGATCAGGCCCTCATTGTAGAGCTGGACGAAGACCTTGCGCACCGCCGCGGAAAGGCCTTCATCCATGGTGAAGCGCTCGCGCGACCAGTCCGCTGACACGCCCAGGCGCTTGTCCTGGTTGACGATCTGACCGCCCGACTCTTCCTTCCACTCCCAGACCTTGGCGACGAAATCATCGCGAGTGAGGTCCGTGCGCCGGATCTGGGATTTCGCCAGCTCGCGCTCGACCACCATTTGCGTGGCGATGCCCGCATGGTCCGTTCCTGGCTGCCAAAGCACATTCTTGCCGCGCATGCGCTCGAACCGGATGAGCACGTCCTGCAGCGTATGGTTCAGGGCATGGCCCATGTGGAGGACACCGGTGACGTTCGGCGGCGGAATGACAATGCAATAGGGCTCTGCGGCCGTGTCCATGGACGGCTTGAAGCAGCCCTCCTCTTCCCAGCGTTTGTACAATCGCGGTTCAGCGGCGGCGGGGTCGAAACGGGAATTCAGCATGGCGCGCTCTATGGGCAAAAGTACGCGTCAGGGCAATGGGCAAGCCCATCAGAGGTCATCTAAGGCCCGCTCAAGGTCCTGACGGCCATGAATGACCCGCGCTATCAGCAGGTCATCTCCAGATAATCGGTAGACAATCCTGCAGGACTGGGGCCGGGCGAAAACTCTCAGATTCTTGATCGACGTGTCCAACGTCGTACCCATCTCCGGCGTTGATGCCAGGCTTTCCATGACAGCGAAGATTTCGAGTTGATAGGCCTCGGCTTGCGACTGACCGAACCGAAATACACCGTCCCGGAAAATTCGGTCCAAGTCTTCTATCGCCAGGCTGGATATTTTAAGGGTCAGCACGGTCTATGAGATCGCGTAGACGATCGCGCTGCTGCCGCATGAACGTGTCACGGTCAAACGCTTGGCTTTCGCCGCGGAAATGCTCGTCGATTGCCGGACCTACTTCCCGTTCAATAAGCTGACGCGAGAGGTGCTTGCGCACAATCTCGTCCAAATGCGCAGACGGCTCCTGCCCGGCCGCTTTTGCGGATTCGGTCAGGAGCCGTTCGAGTTCTGGGTCCAGCTTGATGTCCATTGTCTGAACATAAGCTGGATCGGCGGGTGCTGCTAGGGCTAGCGCGCCAGGCGGGCGATGCGCTGGACTTCGGCTTCCACCTTGTCTTCGACAATGGCCGGAAGGTTGGCATCGAGCCATTCCTTGATCATCGGCTTAACCAGTTCGCGCACAAGGCCTTCCAGCGTGTTCTCGCTGCCCATGTCCATCTTGGCGACGAGCTTGGCAAGGGCGCCGGCGGCGGCGGTTTCAGTGGATTCTTCTGTCAGGGCTTGCATGGTTTGCTCCGCAGGGGCTTCCGGTGAGGGGGCGATGGGCTCGGCAACAACAGGTGCGGCCTCGATCTCTGGCTCGGGGTCTGCTTCGAAGGTGTCTGCCGCCTCGAACGCAGGCTCAGGTTCCGGCGCACTGACCTCGAATTCGGGCTCGGGCGCGGCGTCGACACTGTCGATGGCGCCTTCGATGTCGAGGGTCTCGTCCTCGAAATCGCTGAACGCCTCGTCGAGGGTGCTGTCTTCCGCTTCGGCCACCACGGGCTCGGCAGGCGTTTCCTCGACGGCTTCGACAGGCGCTTCGGTCTCGAGATCGGACAGGTCGAACTCCTCGAACATGTCCTCGTCGTCGCGGGTTTCGCTGGCAAGGGCGTCGAGGCTCAGGCCTTCATCCTCGTCCTCGACCTCATCGGTCGGAATCTCTTCAGGCCGCAGCGCATTGGCTTCAGCGCCGGTCGCTTTCGTATCGTCGTCTTCTGAAATGATCTTGCGGATCGATGCGAGGATTTCCTCCATCGTCGGCTCTTTGTGCGCCTCTTCGGCCATGAAAGCCCCCGTCCGTGTGTGGCTTGAATCGTTAACAGTCACATAGGGGCTAAGCTGAGTGGGTTAACAACCTCTTCACGCGGATTGACTTTTTGTCATCCGGCTCAGGGCTGTTTGTCAGGCGGCTCAAGGCTGTTTGTCGGCCCTCTTAGGGCTGTACGATGGGCGTGGTCGGAAGGATCCGCTCGCGCTGCAACTGGCCGGTCACAAGCAGGACCTGATAGGCCGCCAGCTGCGCGTCCCGCTCGGCCTCTACCAGCGTCAGGCGCGCGTCGAGCAGGTCCTGCTCACTGTCGAGCACATCCAGCGTTGTGCGCGTGCCGACCGACAGTTCGCGCTGGGCACCCTGAAACGCGATTTCTGCCGCCTCGATCTGGCGCTCGGACGCCTCGATCGCGCGCTGTGCAGCGATGAAGCCGAACCAGGCCGTGGCGAGGCCTGCGCGTAAATCGCGCTCTGCGGCTTGCACCTGAAGCCTCGCCTGCTCGCGGCGCAGTTTGGCCGAGCGCACGCGGCTGTTGACCGTCCCGCCCTGGTAAAGCGGCACCGTGGCGCGGGCAAAGGCGCTGACACTCGAATCGTAGATATCGTCCGAAAACTCCTGTTGCCCCCCTGCCGTGCCGACAATGTCGACCTGTGGCCGCCCGGCCGCCTCTTGAACTTGGACCGCCTCACTGGCCGCGCGCACATCCTCGCGCAAGGCCTCCAATTGCGGATTCAGCTCAAGCAGCGTTGCAAGCGCTTCGTCGAAGTCCACGGGCAGAACGGGGGCCGGCGGCACCGCGCCAAGATCGCCTGGACGCACAGCCGTCACCGCCTCGAAGTCCGCTTCAAAACCTTCCAGCTGTGCCTGCGCCGAGGCCAGGCCTGCGCGCGCGCCGGCGAGCCGGGCTTCCGCCAGGGCCACGTCTGTGCGCGTGATGAAGCCGACCCGGAAGCGCGACTGGGCGGCTTGGACCTGCTCTTCCAGCAGTCGGACGTTGTTCTCGCGGATGTCCACCGTGGCGCGCCCGGCCGTGACGTTCAGGAATGCCGTGATGGCTTGCAGGTAGATCGACTGGCGCTGAGCCTCCAGGCGCGAATCGGCCGCTTCAATGCCTGCTTCTGCAGAGCGCACGCCCGCCGCGATCCGCCCGCCAGTGTAGATCGGCAAGGCCGCTTCCAGCTGCGCGGTGGCAAGGGCGCGGTCGCCGACCTGCTGGGTGAACAGACGGTTTGTGTCGATGGTCTCGTAGCCAAGCGAACCCGACACGGTGACATTCACGCGGCCTTGCGAGCGGGCTTCCTCAAGCGCTTCGCGGGCGATCTCTGCCTCGGTGGCGGTCACGTCGAGGGCGGGGTTGGAAAACTCGGCCAGCGCCAGTGTCTCGTCCAGGGATTGGGCGTTTGCCATCGGGCCCAGAACGGCGCCCACAGCTACCGTCAGAAACAGTCTCGAAATTCCCATGGATCGTCCCTCAATCGCCAGTCGCAGCAGACCTTCCGGCTGCGTCCTAGCTGACTACACAAAAAAAGTGAACAGTGTTCACCCCTCGCATGTTGCAGACGTTTTGCAACACTCGGCTGAGGTGTGTGCAAGGGGCAGGCCGCCCCACGGCGAGCTAGAAGGTGAAGACCTTGGGTTTACGGAAGGCGGTGAATTCCGGCGGCGTGGCTTCAAACACATCACGGAACGAGACCGCGTCACCGTGGCGCGAATACACCCGCGCGCGCCCCAGTGCGCTGTCGAGCTTGCACACCGCGCCGAGGCGGCCACCCTCGGCCAACTGGTCCGTCAGCGCCTTGGGCACCTCTTCGACCATGCCGTTGATGAAGATGATGTCGAACGGTCCTTCGCCTGGCAGGCCTTCCGTCAGAGGCGCTTCGATGGCGGCCACCTGGTCATAACCCTGGGCGACCATGCGTTCTGCCAGCCTGTCCACCTCATCGCCACTGTCTTCCACCGCCAACACGGTTTCCGTCAGCTCCGCCAGAACCGCGCAGGCATAGCCGGACCCTGCCCCAATCACCATGGCAATGTCGCTGGGCTTCGGGTCGAGAGCCTTGACCATCTTGGCGAGATCCCGCGGCAGCCACATGGCGCGGGCCTCACCTGTGGTGATCTCCATCTCTGAATAGGCGATGGACTGCTTCGAGGCCGGCAGGAACGCTTCGCGCGGCACCGTCATGAAAGCGCGCACAATGTCTGGATCGGTGACGTCATTGGGCCGGATCTGGGAGTCCACCATGATCTTGCGGGCGGCGGCGAAGTCCATGATTTCGGGTCCTTGGAAGCAGCTGCCTGGCAGCCTTCTTGAGCAATAGCGCGCAGTAGCGCGAAGCTCGACCGGGTTCAAGCCGCCCGATGGTCGCTGGCAAATTGGCTGCTTGACTTGGGCTAGGCGCTCCACCACCTTCCGCCGCCTCAGGCCGGGTGAGAGGTGCCGTACATGAAAGTTGTCGTTGTCGAGTCCCCGGCCAAAGCCAAGACGATCAACAAATATCTTGGCAAGGACTTCAAGGTGCTCGCCTCCTATGGCCACATCCGGGACCTTCCGTCCAAGGATGGCTCCGTCGACCCTGAGAATGACTTCGAGATGGTCTGGCAGGCTGACTCGAAATCCAATGCCCGCATCCGCGAAATCGCCGAGGCGGTGAAGGGCAGCGAGAAACTGATCCTCGCCACAGACCCCGACCGCGAGGGCGAGGCGATCAGCTGGCACCTTCTGGAAGTGCTCAAGAAACGCCGCGCGCTGAAAGACGTCGACGTCGAGCGCGTGGTTTTCAACGCGATCACGAAGTCCGCGGTCACAGACGCGATGCAGCACCCGCGCGAGGTCGATAGCGAGCTTGTCGATGCCTATCTCGCCCGCCGCGCCCTGGACTATCTGGTTGGTTTCAACCTGTCGCCAGTGCTGTGGCGCAAGCTGCCGGGCGCCCGCTCGGCTGGCCGCGTCCAGTCCGTGGCCCTGCGCCTGATTTGCGAGCGCGAGTTGGAGATCGAGACCTTCAAGCCGCAAGAGTACTGGCAAGTCGCCGCCAAGCTGCGTGCGCCTGACGGGATCGACTTCGAAGCCCGCCTGCACAGCCTGGACGGCAAGACGCTGAAGAAGTTCGATCTGCCGAATGAAGCTGCGGCCACCGCCGCGCTCGAAGCGGTCAAGGTCGGCGGCTACACAGTTGACAGCGTCGAGGCCAAGCCGGTCAAGCGCAACCCGCCCCCACCCTTCATTACCTCGACGCTACAGCAGGACGCTTCGCGCCGCCTCGGCTTTGGTGCCAAGCGCACCATGCAAGCCGCCCAGAAGCTCTACGAAGATGGCCGCATCACCTACATGCGGACCGATGGCGTGAACATGGCCGAGGAAGCCTATGCCGCCGCCCGCAGCCAGATCGAGAGCGCCTATGGTGCGCGCTATCTGCCGGAAAAGGCGCGCCGCTACAGCTCAAAGCAGAAGAACGCCCAGGAAGCCCACGAGGCCATCCGCCCGACCGACTTCTCCCTGACGCCTGAGGCGTTCAAGACCTCCGACCAGGACCTCTGGAAGCTCTATGCCCTGATCTGGCGCCGCGCCACGGCCAGCCAGATGCAGCCGGCCGAGTTCGAGCGCACCACAATCGACCTCTCGTCAAAGGACAAGCGCGCGGGCCTGCGCGCGTCGGGTCAGGTGCTCGTCTTTGATGGCTTCATCCGCCTGTACACTGAAGGGCGCGATGAACCGTCTGACGATGATGACGACAAGCGCTTGCCGAAGATGGTTGAGGGCGACCATGCCGACCTGCTCGACGCCACCTCCAGCCAGCATTTCACCGAACCGCCGCCGCGCTTCACCGAAGCCAGCCTCGTCAAGCGCCTTGAAGAACTCGGCATCGGGCGCCCGTCCACTTATGCCTCGATCATCACGACGCTTCAGGACCGCGACTATGTTCGCATCGACCAGAAGCGCTTCTTTCCAGAGGACAAGGGCCGCTTGGTCACGGCATTTCTGGAGAACTTCTTTGCGCGCTACGTGCAGTACGACTTTACCGCGGATCTGGAAGAAAAGCTCGACATCATCTCCGACGGCAAGCTCGACTGGAAGGTGTTCCTGACCGAGTTCTGGAAACAGTTCGAAGCCGCCGTTGGCGAGACGAAAGACCTGCGCGTCAGCCACGTGCTCGACGCGCTGAATGAGGCGCTCGGCCCTTACGTTTTCCCGGACCGCGACCCAGACGGAAACATCAAGGAGCATCCCCGCCAGTGCCCGCTATGCAAGGAAGGTGAGCTGAGCCTGAAGCTTGGCCGTGGCGGCGCGTTTGTCGGCTGCGGGCGGTATCCGGAATGCAAGTACACACGCGCCTTCTCGGTCGACGAGTCCAACCCAGTCATCAATCCCGATGGCGAGGAAATCGGCATCGATCCTGACTCCGGCAAGGTGGTCACGCTCCGCTCAGGCCGTTTTGGCCCCTACGTGCAACTCGGCGAGCCCGAGGAAGGCGAAAAGCCCAAGCGCGCCAGCCTGCCAAAGGGGGAAACGCCCGAGAACATCACGCTGGAGAAGGCGCTGCGCTGGCTCGCCCTACCCCGCGAGGTCGGCAAGCACCCCGAGGACGGCGAGCCAATTCTGGCCAATATCGGGCGCTACGGGCCTTACGTGCAGCACGGCAAGACCTATGCGAACCTGCCCGATGTCAGCGAGGTGTTCGAGGTTGGTCTCAACCGCGCCGTGGCTCTCATCGCGGAGAAACGCGCCAATCCGGGCCGCGGGCGGGGAGCGGCCGCAAAGCCCCTGCGCGAGCTGGGCAAGCATCCGGCGGATGACGAGCCGATCAATGTCTTCGAAGGGCGCTACGGGCCCTACGTGAAACATGGTAAAACCAACGCCACGATCCCCAAGGAGATCGCGCCGGACGCCATCACGCTGGACCAGGCGGTGGAGCTGATCAACGCCCGCGCCGCCAAGGGCGGAAAGAAGAAGCCCGCAGCGAAGAAGAAAAAGGCGCCCGCAAAGAAGAAAGCCGCCGCCAAGAAGGAGTAGCGCGACATGTCCACGCCAGAGCAGCGCCTTGATAAGCTGGGCATCGCCCTGCCCGAGCCGATGGCGGCGGTCGCCAATTACGTGCCCTTCGTGATCAGCAGCAACATGCTGTTCGTCTCCGGCCAGGTCTCTGTGATGGACGGCGCACTGATGAAGGGCCGGGTCGGCGAGGACCTGGAACTCAGCGCCGCACAACACGCTGCGCGCGCCTGCGGCATCAACCTGATCGCCCAGTGCAAGGCCGCGGTCGGTGACCTGTCAAGAATCAACCGCGTGGTGAAGCTGGGCGGCTTTGTGAACGCCGCGCCGGACTTCACTGACATCCCGCAAGTCATCAATGGCTGCTCTGACCTGATGGTCGAGGTGTTCGGAGACGCGGGTCGCCATGCCCGCTCGGCCGTGGCCTGCCCTGTCCTGCCGCTCGGTGTGGCCGTGGAGGTGGACGGCGTCTTCGAGATCGCCGCGTGATCTTAGGGGCCAGAGCCTTTGCCCATCGCGGGCTCTGGGCAGCAGGTGGCCCGCCTGAAAACTCGATCGCCGCGTTCAGGGCCGCCGCACTGGCAGGTGTCGGCATCGAGCTCGACGTTCAGCTCTCAGCCGACAACGTCCCTATCGTGTTCCACGACCCCATGCTGGAGCGCATGACCAATGGCCAGGGCGCGGTCTGGCACCAGACAGCAGATGATCTCACGGCGCTCTCGCTCGCAGGCACAGACGAGCGCATCCCGACGCTGACGGAGGTCCTTTCGGCTCTGCCCAAGGACCTCCGTCCTGATCGAGCTCAAGGCCAGCCCCGGCGACCCGGCCGCCTATATCGACGCCCTGCAAATGGCGGTCTTCGGCACCCGCGCCGCCATCGCGGCCATGTCCTTCGTCAAGCCGCTGAACACCGCGCTGCAGTCCGCGGCCCTGCCCCATACGCGCGGCGTCCTGTTTGCGCCGACAGCCTTCGACACCGCCGAGGCTGCCAGACCCATGATAGAGGATGCGGTCGCCCTCTCGCCAACCTATCTCGCCCCCCACCACAGCCAGGTCGCGACTGTGCGCTCTCTCGTCGGCCCCGACCTGCCCTTAGCCGCCTGGACGGTGGACACGCCCGAGGCGCTGGCGGCCGTGAAAAAGGCAAACGCAGCGATCATCTTCGAACATCTGGACCCCGCCCTCGTCATCGCCCCCTGAGCGCCCTACCTTCCTGCCCATGGATGACACCACGCTTCGCCTTTCCGTCGCCCAAGGCCTTAGCGGCGTGGACCGGGCCGCCTGGGACGCCGTCGCAAACCCGTCCGGCGAGCGCTACGACCCGTTCCTCTCCTGGGATTTTCTCGAAGCGCTTGAGGCCAGCGGCGCAGCCAGCCCGCAGGAGGGCTGGACGCCGATGCACCTTGTCGCTCAGCATCCTGAGGGTGGCCTGCGCGCGGCCATGCCGCTCTATGCCAAGACCCATTCCTATGGCGAGTTCGTGTTCGACCACAGCTGGGCCGATGCCTATGAGCGCGCGGGTGGGCGCTACTATCCAAAGCTCCTCAGCGCGGTGCCCTTCACGCCTGTCACGGGCCGCCGCCGCCTCGTGCCTCCTGGGCCGGACCAGGCCCAGCTCCAACGCGCGCTGGTCGCCGGCGCGGTGCAACTCGCCGATGAGAATGAGTTCTCGTCCCTGCACCTGAACTTCGTCACCGAAGCCGAGAGCGAAGACCTCACCGAGCTTGGCCTGATGGCGCGCACCGACCAGCAATTTCATTTCATCAATGAAGGCTATGAGGATTTCGACGCCTTCCTGGCCGCGCTGTCCTCGTCCAAGCGGAAGAACCTGCGCAAGGAGCGCGCGAAGGCCCAGGAGGGGCTGGAGATCCGCCACCTCACAGGCGAAGCGATCACGGACGCCGACTGGGACGCGTTCTACACCTTCTATCTCGACACCGGCGCGCGCAAATGGGGCAGTCCTTACCTCAACCGGGACACGTTCACCCTGCTTGGCGAGCGCATGGCCGACAAGATCCTGCTGGTCATGGCCTACGAGGATGGCCACCCCATCGCGGGCGCGCTCAACCTGATCGGCTCGGACACGCTCTATGGCCGCTACTGGGGCTGCACCGTCCACAAGCCGATGCTGCATTTCGAGATCTGTTACTACCAGGCGATCGATTTCGCCCTCGCCCATGGCCTCACCTATGTCGAAGCCGGCGCCCAAGGTGGACACAAGCTCGCGCGCGGTTACCAGCCCGTGATGACCCGCTCAGCCCACTGGATCGCCCATCCCGGCCTCGCCGCCGCCATCGAGCACTATCTCGACCGCGAACGCACCGCCGTGGCCCGCGAACAGGACTACCTTTCCGAGCGCACCCCGTTTAAGAAAGGGGGCGACGAGTGAGGAGCGCCCCATGGCCCTGCATGGCACTTATGATCCCGACAACATCTTCGCGAAAATCCTGCGCGGGGAGATGCCTGCCCTGAAAGTGTTCGAGGACGAAGTCGCACTCGCTTTCATGGATATCTTTCCCCAATCGGTGGGACACACCCTGGTCATCCCGAAGAACGTCACCGCCCGCAACCTGCTCGAAATGCCGACCGACAGACTGGGGCCGTACATGGCGCGGGTGCAGACCGTGGCGCAGGCGGTCGAGGCGGGCCTGAAGCCCGACGGGATCATCGTAACCCAGTTCAACGGCGCGCCGGCGGGGCAAACCGTCTACCATTTGCACTTTCACATCATCCCGCGCGGCGAAGGCACTGTGCTCGCACCCCATGCCAGCGGTGGGCCGCGCCCGGCCGAAGAGCTTGAACCCATCGCGGC
>JBCBGD010000064.1:0-11670 GCA_038527085.1 Pseudomonadota bacterium
TTCGAGATCGGGAAACAATCCTGCGATCTGGAAGCGCGCGTGGTCGGTATTGGCCGGGGCGACAGGATACAGGCGCCACGCTCCAATGACACGCTACAAGTTGGCGAACGTGCCTACATAGCCGTGCTCGACGGGCACCGAATGCGGCTGAACGCCATTCTCGGGCGTGAGGAGAAGGACTCCCGGCTCGTGACCATCGTTGGAGCGGGCAATGTCGGCCTCTACGTTGCCGACCAACTGTCGCGTATTCCAGGAACACGGGTCCGGATTATCGAAAATGACGAAAAGCGCGCCACCGCCGCGGCACGCGCCCTGCGCCGAACCGTTGTAATTCGCGGGGATGCCCTGAGTAGAAGCGTGATTGAGGAGGCTGGCGGCAATCGCCTTGATTTCCTGATTGCGCTTTCGGGCGACGACCGTACCAATCTGATTGCGTGTGGTTTGGCAAAAAAAGTAGGTGTAAAGCGCACGATGGCGCTTGTGAACGACACCGAGCTCGCTGGATTGCGCAAGGCGTTGTCGATTGATGCCGTCATCGATCCGCGGGCGCTCACCGTCTCTGAGATCCTCAAAAAGGTACGCCGGGGCCGCATTCTCGAACTCAGAGCACTGGAGGAGGGCCGGGCAGAGGTCGTCGAAGGGATCACCCTGGAAACCTCCAGCCTGATCGACCAGCGCCTCGGCTACGATGACATGCCAGATGGTATTTCTGCTGTTGCGATCTTGAGAGGCGACGAGGTCATCTTCCCTTCACGCGAGCACGAAGTTCAGGTCAACGATCGACTGACCCTCCTTTTCGAGGAAGGCCGCATGGAAGACGTGGAGCGCTTTTTCCGCGTCTCTGCCGGCTTCTTCTAGGCCGGTTTGCGGAGCAGGGCATGAATTACGCCGCTGTTGTTCGCATTCTGTGCGTTCTGGGGTTGTTAAAATCCAGCGCACTTTTGCTCGCTGGCGCGGTCGCTCTGGCCTACCGGGAATGGATCCAGCTTGCTGCGATTTCCATGACCCTGTTCGTCCTGCTGGTCCTTTCGCTGAGCCTGCTTTTGCTGACGCCAAAGCCTGTTCGAGCGGCGTCACCGAAGGATGGATTGGCGGTTCTCGTGCTCTGGTGGGTTCTGGCAGGGTGCTTCGGCGCCGGCCCTTTCATCTTTGACGCTTATCAGGGATGGGTAACGCCCATCCTCCATGAGAGTTTTTCTTCGCTCACCACTACGGGGCATGCGGCACTGGTCCCCGTTTCGACGGACGGAGACTGGCCGAACTCACTTATTGTATGGAGGGGATTGCTGCACATTATCGGCGCGCTGACATCATTGGTTTCAGTCGCCAGCATTTTCGCCGCCCTGAATCTTGGTGGCCCAGGCATACACAAAACCGTCCTGTTCACGCTCCCCGAAGGCAGTTTCTTCGACGCCTTGCCGCGCGTACTCGTCGCCGCGAGCTTGGCGCTTGCGGGGCTGATCGGCGTTGTCGCCACGGTGTTGTCCCTTTCTGGAGTGCCCTTCGCGCTGGCGATGTCGGATGCCGTCAGTGTGGCAACAACGGGTTTGGTCGATCCCGGGCGCGCCTCCGACGTACCGATCAACCGATTGCATGCGATCCTTCTCTTTGTTGGCCTCGTCTTCTCCACGATTGGGCTGGCTGTGGCGCTGGAAGCCGTCGCAGGGCGATGGAGGGGCGTCTTCCGAGATCCGGAGGTCGTCTCCCTTGTCGGCACTCTGATTCTCTTCTCTGCTGCGCTTGGTCTTCTCGGCATATCGATCTGGGACGCGGTCGGTTGGAATGTTTCGCTGATCTCCACGTCGGGTATGCCCTTGGGCGAGATGCCTTCACGCGACATTCCTCTGATCATGAGTGTCGTGCCGGCCCTGATTGGCGGGTCGGCCCTTTCCACGGCGGGCGGATTGAAACTTGCCAGGCTTTATCTCCTTTTCGCTCGCGCAGGAGAGGAGTTCGCGCGTCTGGGCTTTCGCGACTCCGTAGTCGTCATGAGGTTCCGCGGCCGCGTTCTGCCAGATGCGGGCGTGATCGGTGTGTGGGTTTACCTGGTCGCCTACGTCGTGGTGATTGCAGCGCTGATTGCGGCCAATACGCTTTGCAACCTCAACTTTCCCGATGCGGTCTCAAGCGCTGTCGGTCTCATTTCCAATACGGGAAGCCTTATTGACCTCTCGGCATCCAACCGACCACGCATCAGTGATTTGCTGGCGATTGCTGCCATGATTTTGGGCAGGCTAGAAGTTATTGCCCTGATACCTGCCTTGAGCTGGGGATTTTGGCGCGCTTGAGAGCGGCGACTTTAGAGATAAGCTTGCACTTGACTCTCAATGCCGTTAGCGCAGCGTCAAGCAACAAGAGAAATGTGCGGGACCATGTCGTCAGAAAAAAAGCAAAATCTACAGGACACATTCCTGAATGCCGTGCGCAAGTCACGCACTCCACTTACGGTCTTCCTCGTCAACGGGGTCAAACTCCAAGGCGTCGTGACCTGGTTTGACAATTTCTGTGTGCTCCTGCGCGGGGAAGGGCGCCCGCCCCAGCTCGTCTACAAGCATGCGATTTCGACCATTGCGCCAAATGCCCATGTCCAACTGTTCGATGAAGACATCGATGCGGAGAGCAATTGAGCGCCGCCAGCATTGACCAAACCCCGCCGGTTGAACGCGCCGGAACTGTCATCCCCTGGACCGGCCCAGCAGACCGGCCCGATGACAACAGGATCGGGGAAACAGCAGGCCTTGTCGAAGCTCTGGGATGCGAGGTTGCCTTCGTTGAAGCGATGCAGCTTCGCAATCCTAGCCCGTCGCATCTTCTCTCTGGCGGCCTGATTGACACGCTAAAGGCGAACCTGGAAGCTGATCAGTGCTCGATCTGCATTGTGGATAGCGATCTAAGCCCTGTCCAGCAGCGCAATCTTGAGCGCGCACTCAATGTGAAGGTGCTCGACCGGACAGGTCTGATCCTTGAGATCTTCGGCCTGCGGGCGCGCACAAAAGAGGGCCAACTGCAGGTCGAACTCGCGCGCATCACTTATGAGCGCTCACGTCTCGTGCGGACATGGACTCACCTTGAGCGCCAGCGCGGTGGCCGGGGTTTCCTCTCCGGACCCGGTGAAACCCAGTTGGAAGCCGACCGGCGGATGCTGGACCGCACAATGAAGAACCTTGTGCGAGACCTCGAGCAGGTTCGCCGCACACGCGGCCTTCAGCGCGCTGGACGTGAGAAGGCCGGCGTCCCCGTAGTCTCTCTGGTCGGCTACACAAACGCCGGCAAATCAACGCTTTTCAATCAGCTCTCAGGTGCGCAGGTCCTCGCCAAGGACATGCCGTTCGCCACGCTGGATCCAACCATTAGACGCGTGAAATTGCCTGTTGTGGGTGATGTCGCCCTTGTCGATACCGTGGGCTTCATCACTGACCTGCCGACCCACCTTATCGACGCCTTCCAGGCGACACTGGAAGAGGCGGTGGAGTCCGATCTTCTGATCCATGTGCGCGACCGCGCATCTGAGACCGACGAAACGCAAAAGCAGGATGTCCTGCGGGTGCTGTCGCGGCTTGAGTCGGAATCCGGCAAGCCGCTGCCACCTATATTGGAAGCCTGGAACAAGGCTGACATGCTTTCGCCCGATCGATCAGAGGCTCTCGCCTTGACCGCCAAGGCAGCGGCCGATCCACCGGCTGTGCTCGTGTCGGCCCTGAGGGGTGACGGCCTCGACACGCTCCAGGCCGTCATTGAGGCGATGCTGTTGAGAGGAGCGCGGACCTATGCGGTGACCCTCGAACCTTCCCAGGGCAAGGCCCGAGCCTGGTTACATGAAAACGGAGACGTGTTGTTGGATAAGGCAGACCCAGGTGGTGCGAGCGTTGTATCAGTCAGGCTGACCGAGTCCGGGCTCGGCAGATTCAGAGCCGCATTTCCTGACCTTGAAGTGGAGGCTGATTAAGCCCGCTCGCTGGCTTTCACGGCCTGCCAGAGCGCTTCCTGTTCCTCAAGATCGAGCTCTGCGAACCGTTGCCCGCGGTTTGTCGCCAAATCCTCCATTGCGCGAAATCTGCGCTCGAATTTGGCGTTTGCGCGACGCAGGGCGACTTCGGGATCGACCTTCAAGCGCCTGGCAAGGTTTGCGACCACGAACAACAAATCACCGACCTCATCCTCGATCTCATCGGGATCTCCGGAGGCGACGGCCGCTTTGACCTCGCTGATTTCTTCCTCGAGTTTGTCGAAGATCGGTTCTGGCGTCGTCCAATCGAATCCGACGCGCGCAGCCCGCTTTTGCAACTTTTCGGCGCGCATGAGTGCGGGTAGGGCGAGCGCAACATCGTCTAGCACAGAGACGTTTGCAGCCCTTTTGGCGCGCTCGGAAGCCTTCATGTCCTCCCATGCAAGGGTCTGCGCGTCGGCGTCTCGTCCGTCGGCTTGCTCGAACACGTGGGGGTGGCGACGGACCATCTTGTCGGAGATCGCAGCGGCAACCTCTGCCGCATCGAATTCGCCAGCCTCGCGCGCCATCTGGCTGTGAAACGCGACCTGGAAGAGCAAATCGCCCAATTCCTCTTTTAGGCCAGTGAGGTCACGTCTCTGGATGGCGTCGGCCACTTCGTAGGCTTCTTCAATCGTGTAGGGCGCGATCGTTTCAAAGTCCTGCTCAATATCCCAAGGACATCCGGTTTCGGGCGTCCGGAGCGCGGCCATGATCTGCAGGAGTCGGGCGAAGGCGTCTCCTGCCTCTGAAAAGGATGGCTTTTGGATAGGCGCAGTATCGTGGCTCATCGCAGCATGGTCCTGAAAGCAAGTATGGAGAGACACCTACGTCAGTTCGTCGAGGTCTGCCATGGCCGATAGGGGAGAGGGTGCTTTGAGGTGCCGCACAAGAGAGCGCCGCTGGATCCCCATCTCACGATTGCGCTGTCATCGCATCTAGACTTCCGACGCCAGTGTAGCTCATACGGCAACCAAGATGCCAAAGATCGCATAATCTGTATTATGGGAAATTATGCGTCGGTCATCTGCGCTTCTACAACAAAGCCGTCATAGCCAGGCTCCACGCCTTTGGGCAGCTCGGCCAACAGGGTCTGATAATCCATATCGACGTGCAGATTTGTCAGGATGGTGCGTTTCGCGCCCAGCTCGGCTGCCCATTCGAGGGCCTGTTCAAGGTGGGCGTGGCTGGCATGCGGTGCATAGCGCAGCGCATCGATCACGAAGACGTCGAGCCCTCTGAGGAGCTCCAGGCTTTCATCCGGAAACGCATTCACATCATTGCAGTAGGCGATGTTCCCAATCCGGAAGCCCATGCATGCGATGGACCCGTGTTGCAGCCTGATCGGCTGCACCGGCACTGAGCCACTCGGCCCATCGACATCGAAGGTCTCGCCCGGTGAAATCTCCGCCTGCAAGTCCAGAATAGGCGGATAGCCACCCTGCCCCTCGAACACATAGCGAAACTTCGGCAGCAGGCTCGCGCGTGTTTCTGCGTCCATATACGCGGGAATTCGCTGACGCATGTGGTACGCGAGCGGGCGTAGATCATCGATCCCGTGCGTCTGGTCCGCGTGGTCATGGGTGAAGACCACCGCGTCCAGCGCGTCTGTGCCCGCATCGAGCAATTGCATTCTAAGGTCCGGGGAGGTGTCGATCAGAAAGCGAGTCGGCCGCTCCGCGGTCGACTGAACGAGTTCAACAAGTGCAGAGCACCGCATACGGCGGTTCTTCGGCTCGCTCGGATCGCATGCGCCCCAATTGCCGCCGACACGCGGCACACCGCCTGACGACCCAGTGCCCAGCAGCGTGAGTCGCACAACGCCGCTCAAGCTGAGGCTCCGCGTTTCACTTTCGAAAACAAACGCAGTGCATTCGCCTCAGTAACTCGTTCCATCTCGGCCTGGTCGACCCCGAAAAGCTCCGATAGCGCCGCGGCAACGTGGACAAGGTAGGCGGGCTCGTTGCGCCGCCCCCGAAACGGTACGGGCGCGAGATAGGGACAATCAGTTTCCAGAATAATGCGTTCAAGTGGCACGTTCTTCATCACTCCGCGCACGTCATGGGCGTTCTTGAAGGACAAAATGCCCGACACGGAGAGGTATCCGCCCAGCGAGAGGGCCAGTTCGGCCAGATCTGCTCCGCCCGTATAGCAGTGCAACAGAGGCGTGAACGCTTTTTCTTCGTGGCGTTCCCTCAACACATCCATTACGGCGGTGTCGGCCTCGCGTGTGTGCAATATCAAGGGCAATCCAGTTTCCTGCGCGGCGGTGACATGCTCGTGCAGACTGCGCAGCTGATCGGCCTCAGGACTATATCCATAGTGAAAATCCAGGCCCGTCTCGCCGATCGCGACCACGTCGTCACCCTGGGCACACTCAATCAGCGCGTCTGCCTTCAGATCCTGAAAGTCTTTCGCATGGTGCGGATGCACGCCGACAGAACACCAGATGTCGTGATGTGCGTGTGCGATGCTCTCTACGGCCGGGAAATTGTCGAAGCGGTCACAAATCGCGAGGAAGCGCGTCACGCCCGCCGTTCGAGCACGGTTCAGGACCTCCATCAAATCGTCAGCGAACGCTTCGCCATGTAAATTCACGTGAGTGTCGAACATGGCCGGTGATCTATGCCGCCCGGCTACGTTCTTGAAGACCAGACAGCAATTTTGCCGTGGTCTGGCCTCGGTCCATGGAATCGCGTGTCGCATGATCAAGCACATTGCTGACCCAAAGCCATGCCGATGCCAGATGGGGCGCATCGCTCGCCCGCGTTGCCAGGCCCTCAAGCAAGCCGATGGAAAAGGCCCGAAAGCTCAGGTCGCTTTTGGTCACCTGGGCGAAAGCGCTGGGGACATCGCGCATTACGCCTCGGTCGAGGCTACGAAGAACAGCATCAGCGGCCGATAGGCCAGACAGTGCATCTGGCTCGGATAACTCGAGCGCCAGACCGGGTCGTCCCTTGGCGATCGATTTGGCCTTGTCAGACGCGGAGCCGCCCGCACTCTTCAGCGCTGCCTCCATCTCATCATCTGACAGTAGCTCCAATTTCAGACGCCGACATCGCGAGCGGATGGTCGCCAGCACGGCGCGTTGGCCGTGATAGATCAGGATCAACACGCAATTTGGCGGTGGCTCCTCGAGAGACTTCAGCAGCGCATTCGCGCCGCTGGCATTCAGCTCATCCACCGCGTCGACCACACACACCCGTTTGCCGCCAAGCGCCGGCTTCAGCGTGAAAAAATTGACCAGATCCTCGCGTACCGAATCGACGGGGATGAAGAGTGGTAGCTTGCCTTTTTCATTCGGCTCGCGCGCCAGCCACCTGAAGTCAGGATGGCCCCCAGCTGCCATTTTCTCCACCACAGGATCGCTGGCAGGCACGTCCAACGTGTTTCCATTCACCCGTTTGGCGCCGAGTAACACTGCCGCCAATCTGCGGGCGAACCGCGCCTTTCCGATGCCAGAGGGGCCTTCTATCAGCCAGGCGTGGTGCAGCCGGCCAGATTCCATGGCGCCGAGCACGTCTTGCTCGGCTGCGGCGTGTCCATACAAGGGCCAGGCGATGTCGCTCATGTCTGGCCGCGCTCCAACATGCGCTGGAGGATCACCTGCACAGCAGCCTCTGAAAGCGCGCCCGGTGCCTGAAGGGCGTTGAGGACCACAACCCGGTCAGGCGCCTGTTTCGCAATCGCGAGAAACTGCTCCCTCACGGCGCGATGAAACGCTAATTCCCGGCGCTCGAACACGTCCGCCTGGCCCGCACGGGCCTTGCGGCGCGACAGAAGGTCTTCGGGTGCAGCGTCCAGGAGCAAGGTGAGATCAGGCACGGTGTCTGCGAGAACGGTGGTGTCCAGCATGCCAAGCGCCTCCTCAGAGACGCCGCCCTGGGCCATTTGATAGGCACGTGTAGAGTCCGAAAACCGGTCGCAGACGACGCTTTTGCCCTGCGCAAGGTTGGGCCGGATCAGGTTGTCTAGGTGATCTGCACGGGCTGCATTCATCAACAGCGCCATGGCCAGGGCTGACAGTGGCGTCTCTCGGGCCGGGTCCAGCGCGACCTCGCGTATCCGCTCCGCTGTGGGAGTACCGCCGGGCTCGCGCGTAGTGAGGTGAGAGATGCCGCGGTCTGAGAAGGATTGCGAAATCGCGTTTAAAAGCGTCGATTTGCCTGAGCCTTCGCCGCCCTCCAACGTGATGAACACGCCCCTCAGGAGTCTGCTCCGCCGGTGATCACAGTGTTCAGGCCATCAAGAACGCGCCCGATAAAATCGGTCTTTTCAACGCTACCGGCGGCCAATACGGGCATCACCATTGGGTCTCTCCCCGGAAGCGATACGACCATGCGGGCAACCTCGTCACCTTGGGCAATTGGCGCCTCAAGTGGTCCATCATAGACGAGTTCAACTTTTCCATCGGCAAAATCGCGCTTCGCCCCGCCAATCACAAAAGGCTCGGCAAGGACGATGTCCACCGAGTCGCTGGCCCCCATCCACACCGGCAGCGCAGGCAGAGCCAGATCCGCAGGCTTGATGTAGCGGGTCTCGAAGGCAGTGAAGGCGAGGCGCATCAGACGCTCGGCCTCTCTCGCACGGTCGGCCTCCGAGGCCATACCGTTGAGGACCACGATCCGCCTCGCGCCATTTCTCTCAGCCGATGCTGTCAGCCCATAGCCGGAGACCTCGAGGTGCCCGGTCTTCAGCCCATCCACACCGCCCATCCGGCCCAAGAGCGGATTGCGGTTCGGCTGGCGAATGCCACGCCATTCATAGGCATCTTCGGCGTAGAGATCGTAGAATTGCGGATATTGTTCGATGGAGGCTTGCGCCAGCTTCGCCAGGTCAACCGCGGAAATGCGGTGGCCCTCTTCGTCGAGCCCAGTCGTATTCCTGAAGCTCGCACTCTCCAGCCCCATTCGCTGCGCCAAGGCTGTCATTTCCCGCGCAAAGGCCTCTTCCGTGCCGGAAATCCCTTCAGCGAGCACGATGCACGCATCATTGCCCGAGAGAATGATTACGCCGCGCAGCAGTTCTTCCACTGTCGGCTGGTCACCGATGGCCAGTCCCATGGTCGAGCCGCCAGACGCCCATCCACCTTTGCGCCACGCATTCTCCGACACTGTGAATTGATCGGTCAGCGCGATCTCGCCGGTCTCGATGCGCTCAAAGACAACGTGCGCGGTCATCATCTTGGTCATCGATGCCGGGATCATGGCGTCATAGCCATTCTTTTCCCACAGGATCTCGCCCGTGGCGTGGTCCATGATCACCGCGTGGGTGGCCTCGGATTCAAAGCCCTGCGCTTGTGCGGGACTAGACACCAAAAGCGAGAAGACAACGAGAAGACCCAGAAGGGGACGAAACATGAAGGACGCTCCGGGGCAGACTGGCCCAAAAGGAAAGAGGAAAGATGATTCACCATCTTTCCTCTCCCGAAAAAGCGTCGGTTCTATGACGGCGTCAACCGCCCGTGTGTTCTATCGCTTGGAAACGACCATGCCCTGGGCAACGCCTCTGTAAGACAGGTCATTGCGGACATGCTCGGCCTGGCTTCGATTCTGGTAAGGCCCGACAAGAACTCGGAAATAGTCTGCACCGTTCAGCCTCACCGGCACGACCTCGACGAAGAGTGAAGCGTCGAGGGACGCGCGTAGCCTCTGGGCATTTCCGATGTTCGAGAAGGACCCCACCTGAACGAAAAAGCCCACATCAGCGCTCGGATAGCCGCGGTCCTGTTGCAATGCAGGCGCAGGAGCGCGGACAGGCGCGGGTGTTGGTGCGGGAGCGGGAGCCGGCGCAGGCGAGGAGGCCGGCGTGTACTCTGGCATGTCCGGCATATCAAATTGGGTAACCTCTATTCGGCTCACGCCGCTCGGAGCCGCGCCATTCGCAACACTGGCAGGTCCGAGGTAGCGCACCTGGACGTTCGCTGCGCGGCCAGTTTCGATACCGAGCAGGTCGCCTGCACGCTGTGACAGGTCGATGATGCGGCCTTCCTCGAACGGGCCGCGATCGTTCACGCGAACCACGATCTCACGGCCATTGCTTTGATTGGTAACCTGAACAAGGCTTGGCAAAGGCAGCGTCGGGTGGGCTGCGGAGAGGCGGTCATTGTCGAAGATCTCACCATTGGCTGTCTCCAACCCCTGGAAGCTCGCATCGTAGAGTCCGGCAGGTCCGCTTTCTTCGAATGCCGCAACATTCGCTGGCCGCATGGTTTCACCCGGCGTGGAATAGCTCTCAGGCGCGGGCGTGGCGGCCGCGCTACGATGGGGCGGCAATGCGGCCTGCGCTGCGATCCGCTCTGCCGTGGCTCGGGCATCAAAACCGCCGGGTGAGATCGCAGGGTCCAGCGCGACGGGCTGGCGTGCGGCCATCGGCGCTTCGACAGACGCATACTGACGGGCATCGCGCTCTGAGATCGCAGAGGTGGAGGAGGAGAAAGCGATCGGGGCGCTACTATCGCTCGCCCGCACACCCGCATCGGAGTACACGAGGTCGGGCTGGTCAGGATAACGGAACTCGATCCGTGGACGGCCTGCAGACACCCGAGGCGCGGCAGTGGGGGCATTTGCGCCCTGCCCTGCCCGCGGCTGTGATTGCGGTGCATCGGGGGTCTTGTAGACGATGGGCGCACCCGACTGGGCGACAGCCGTTCCTCCTGCAAGCACAAGGCTCGCAGCTGAAGCAGCCAGAATATTTGCTAGAAGCGCTCCGCGCGTTTTCATCGTCTCAACCCTCATTCTGTGGTGCCAGCCCCTCATGGAGACTGAATAACAGCGCCCTTTTGGCGCCGACGGTGAGGTGTTTACCAAAGTTTGGCTTACGGGCGGTGAGGCTGCGTGCCCAACTTCACTCCCGCTCGGCAATCACTTGTTCAGACATTCGCCAGCCCAATCTGGGCAAGAAGATGACGCCGCGGCTTGCATCGCGCGCGCCTTGCTGGTTAAAGCGCGCCTTGCCCTTCCGGAGGAGTGGCAGAGTGGTTGAATGCGGCGGTCTTGAAAACCGTTGAGCGTGCAAGCGTTCCGGGGGTTCGAATCCCTCCTCCTCCGCCACTATGGCGCACTTTTAGTGCAATCGTGTCCCCGTCCATGACCTCACCCGAGAGGTGAGTCTGGTTGACGCTTCACCGCTTTTCCCCCTTTGCACATGATGACTGCGCCTCATGACACGGGTGGTGGGAGGATGGTTTTCGCGACTGGCATCGACCATGCTGTGATGGGGCCGGGCAGGTACAGCCTGTCCAGGCAGGACGTCGTGCTCGTGGTCGTCATTTCGCTGGCTGCGCTCCTTCTTCGATTGCTCCAGATCGGAGACGCCTCGCTCTGGACCGATGAGGGCTACAGCCTCTGGTTCTCCCGCCAGCCACTCGGTGCTCTGTGGGGCGACATTGCGCGCAACGAGTACAATCCAACGCTGTATTACATTCTCCTCAACGGCTGGATGTCTGTCTTCGGAGAGTCGGCTGCAGCGATGCGCTCTCTGTCGGCGACCCTGAACGCCGCCACCATACCACTGGTCTACCTCACAGCCCGCTGGAGCGTTCGTTCAAGCGATGCCTCGCTTGTCGCCACGCTTTCCAGTGTCCTGTTCGCTCTGGCTTTTGCTGAGCTACAGTATGCGCAGGAAGCAAGGACCTACACGCTGTGCGTCCTGGCCATGTCGATTGTCCTCGCAGCATCGGTCAG
>JBCBGD010000065.1:0-11651 GCA_038527085.1 Pseudomonadota bacterium
GCCGCGGCAAGGCCGAACGCACTGCCGCCTGACAGCACAATCCCATCGACCTGCTGCACCAGCATACCTGCCTTCAGGAGGTCGGTTTCGCGAGTTCCCGGGCCGCCGCCCGCCACCGCCACGGCCGCTGTCACAGGCATATCGGCAAGCACGAGCGTGGTGCCGGTCTTCACCGTTGCATCCGACGCATTACCCACCTTCAGGCCAGCGACGTCGGTGATCAGGTTGCGCGGTCCGGGGCTGCCCATGGCGGGATCACCTTTCAATTGCTTGGATTTTTCCCTAGAGGCTAAACACCTGAGTTGCAAAGCCATCTGCGGAGCCTGCCCCGTGCTGACCCTTCTTCGCCCCGCCGCCATTATGATGTCAGCCATACTGCTGGCTGCCTGTGATGGCATATCAAGCGACACCGCCACGCCAGCCCCCGAACCGCAGCCGCAGGTCGAAGAAACCGGATGGACGCATGGCGCCATGGTGGCTGCGGCAGACCCTCGCGCCGTCGAAGCTGGCCTCGCAGTGCTAGCCGAAGGCGGCCATGCTGTGGACGCCGCCATCGCGGTGCATGCCGTGCTCGGTCTGGTGGAGCCACAAAGCTCCGGCATCGGCGGCGGCGCGTTTATGGTCGTCCACGAGCGCGAAAGCGGTGAAACAGTAGTGTATGATGGGCGCGAGACAGCGCCGTCCGCGGCGGGCCCCGACCTCTTCATCAAGGATGGCGAGGTGATGGGATACATCGCCTCCTGGCAGTCGGGCCGGTCCGTCGGCGTGCCTGGACAGGTCGCCCTCTATAAAGCGGCCCACGACGCCCATGGCCAGACCGACTGGCAGAGGCTGTTCCAGCCCGCCATCGACCTCGCGACAGACGGATTTGAAGTCTCCCCGCGTCTTGCGAGCCTGCTGGCCAATCCGAGGCTGCGCGGCGCTGTCAGACTGGACGAACCAGGCACAGCGTCCGCTGACTATTTCTATCCCGGCGGAGAGCCGCTCGCCGAAGGAGCTCTGCGCAACAATCCGGCTTATGCAACCACACTTCGGGAGGTTTCACTTGCCGGGCCAAGTGCATTTTACAAAGGGCCGAGAGCTGAGCGGATCGTAGAGGCCGTCACGGGCGACGGCGAGCCAGGCACCATGTCGCTGCTCGACCTCGAAGACTATCAGGTGAAGGTGCGTGCACCACTCTGCGGCACGTTTCGCGCACGAACGGGTTCCTACTCAATATGCTCGGCTCCGCCGCCAAGCTCCGGCGGCGTGGCTCAGAACGCCATTTTAGGCCTCTATTCGCGTCTTATGGAGGGCAAGGACGCGCCGACCGAAGAGGTGCGCCTGTTGAATTGGGTCCAGGCCCAGCGCCTGGCCTATGCCGACCGGGACCACTACGTTTCCGATCCCGATTTCGTGCCTGTACCTGCCGAAGATCTCATCAATGAGATCTATCTCGACATTCGCGTGGGCGAGATCGGACCGAGCGATGGCACCCCACAACCTGGCGATCCCGGCATTGCGCTGCAGCGCGGGCCCTTGGTCGACATGTGGGGGCGTGACACCACGCAAGAGACGCCTGGCACGACGCATATCTCGATCATCGATCTCGACGGGAATGTGGTCTCCATGACGGCCACGGTGGAAAGCGCCTTCGGCAACGGCGTGATGGTCGATGGCTTCCTGCTGAACAATGAACTAACGGACTTTGCGCGCGAGCCAGAGATTAATGGCATCCCAGTCGCCAATGCGCCGGCAGGTGGGAAGCGGCCACGCAGCTCCATGTCACCGACCATCGTATTCGACGAGTTCGGCGACGTGGTGATGGTGACCGGCTCGCCTGGCGGCAATTCCATCATCGCCTATGTGTCGAAAACGCTCGTCGGCGTTCTGGATTGGGGCCTCTCAGCCCAAGACGCGGTGAATCTGCCCAACGTCATCGCGCGCGGTCAGGCGGTCGGCGTGGAAACCAGCACGGAGGGCGGTGAAGCGTGGGCCGAGTTGCTGCGGTCTGCTGACTTTGATGTGCGAGAGCGCTCAGGCGAGAATTCAGGGCTACACGTCATCGTCGTGCGCGAGGACGGCCTGGAGGGCGCAGCAGACCCGCGCCGCGAGGGTGTGGCAGAGCTTCTGGAGTTGGAATAAGCGACGCTCAGGCCGCCACGCGCGGCTTGGTAATGAGGCGGACGAGATAGGCAAAAAGATGCAGGAGGGAGGCGAGCAATCGCGTCGCTCCATAGAAGCCCGCAAGATACAGCGAGCCCAAAAAGACCATCTGTTGCCAGCCAGAATTGACGTTGGCCTCGCCCGTAATCCCTCTCAGCATCACCAGGAACAGGACAGGAAGCAACGCGACCAAGATCGTCTTGTGCCAGGTCAGGAAAAACGGAAATTTTGAGTGCCAGAACCCGCGAGGCGCCTTGCGCGCGCCTGCCTCTGAGACAGCCTTCACACGACGTGCGTTCAGGCCGAGCGCCAGCGCCAGCTGGGCCGTGTCCTCATCAAAATGAGCCTTGCGCACGTTGATTGCGTTTCGCACGGCCAGACCCTGAAGGTCGCGCGGAAGCTCCCGCTCGCTCGGCATCCGCGCCCCGTCAAGAAGCACCGGCACCACGGTGACGCTGGCTTTCATCGCGGAGGCGATCTCTGTGCGCACGATGTCCTTTGAGTCGTCCAGGCGTCGGCCCCCATTGTCGTTGGACGCGTTCAACCAGTTCGGGCCGATGATCGCCACAAGCACATCGCAGCCCTTCACGTTCCGCTCGATGGATTTCACGAAGTCTTCGCCGGGCTTGATGCTCTCAAGGTCGATGAAGATCTTGTCCTTGGATTTGCGAGCAATGGCCTTAAGCCGCTCGAAGATTTCGTGGGCGGGCCAGTGGCTGTCGCTGCGTCTGTAGGAAATGAAAATCTTGGCCATGCTCGTTTCCCCTCACAAACGAACCCTGCCACCAACGCCCTGGATTGGCCAGAACGATCAGAACGGCGTTTTGCAGCTCGCATTTAAGCTGGGCCCAGTCCCGCCAGACCCGACACTCAGCGCACGGGCGTGCAGCATCAGACGCGCGGCGCCAGCTTGGCTTTGTGCGTCTCCATAAAGCTGATCGCCGAGAATGGGGTGTCCCATAGATAGCATGTGCACGCGAAGCTGGTGGCTGCGGCCCGTCACCGGCACCAGCTCTAAGCGGGTCGCCCCGCTTTCGCGACCGAGCATCCGCCAGCGCGTGAGGCTCGGCTTGCCTGTGTCATGACAGACTTTCTGCAGCGGCCTGTTGGGCCAGTCTGCGATCAGAGGAAGATCGATCTCGCCGCGGTCACTGGCCACCTTGCCCGCCACCAAGGCCTCGTAGGTTTTCCTTGTGCGCCGCTCCTCAAACGCCTTCGACAGCTCGCGTTGCGCCTCTCGCGTGCGGGCGAACACCATGATGCCGGACGTTTCCATGTCGAGGCGATGGATGGTGTGCACTTCACCAACCAGTTGCGCGAGCCGAGCGACCAGGCAGTCGGCCTTTTCAGCTCCGCGCCCAGGCACAGACAGCAGGCCCGGCGGCTTGTCCACGCAGACCCAGTCGGAGGCCAGTTCCAGAATGCGCAAGGGTCCGCTCGGAGGCGTGTACGGCGACAAGGACACCGGGATTATTGCGCCGCCTGGGCAACGCCTGAATCAGGTGCCTCTGGAAACACCAACTCGAAGCATGTGCCTTCAGGACCGGTCTTCCCAAGCTTCAACTCGCACCCCATGGCGCTTGCCAAGTCGCGCGCGATCGCGAGACCTAAGCCGGTGCCACCCCGCTTTCCCGTGCTGCCGAACGGCTTGAACAGCGCGAACTCAATGTCTTCCGGCAGACCAGGTCCGGTATCGATGAATTGCAACGTCGAGCCTGTGAGGCGCACGCACACTTTCCCACCATCGGTCATCGCTTGGGCGGCATTGCGGATCAGGTTGGCCGCAATCCGGTGCAGGTGGTCAGGGTCTGCCATCACCGAGAGACTTGGATCCACCTCATTCGACCAGACGATATCGTCCTGCTTCACCAGCGCTTCCTCGGCGGCTTCTTCCAGCGCCATGGCAAGCGCGCAGGGCTGAAGCTCTACGCTGGGCGCCGAAGTCTTGCCGTATTGCAGTGTCTGCGTTGCCAGCAGGATAGCGCGCTCCAACGCCCTTTCCAGCCGCGGGGCCGCACGCTTCACGCGGGGATCTTCGGATCTCTGCAGCGTGTCGGACACCAGCTGCGCAGACGCCAGTGAGCCACGCAAATCGTGATTGATGCGCGCGACAGCTTCGCCGAGGTCCGCAAGGCGCTGGCGCTGGCGAAAGCTTTCAGAGACGGCGGTTTCCATGTCCGCGAGCGCGTTCTGTGCGCGGCCGATTTCGTCCCGGCGCGACGTCGAGGCAAGGCGCCGCGTCCAGCCACCGGGGTCGTCGCGGAACTGTTCCACAGAGCGCGTCACGCGGCGCATCGGGCGCACCAGAAAGTAAAGCAGAACGGCAAAGACCAATCCGCCCGCAGCCAGGGAAATGAGCAGTGAAATGAGGAGGATGCGCCAGCCAAAGGACCAAAGCCCGGATTTCAAAGGCGCTTCCGGCACGAGCACCTCAATCACGCGGTCATCTTCCACACCCGTATCGATGATCAGCAAGGTGCGTCCGGGCGGGGCGAAAAAAGCACCGATTGTATCGGCCATAGCAGACATCGTGCCGCCCTCGCGCAGATCGACCGGGACAACCGGTTGCGGAATTGGCGCAGACGGCGGCAGCACCTGAATGCGCATGCCGTCATCGATTTCCGCCAAGCCCAGGATCTCCGCGGTCTCCTGCAGGCTTTCAGACAACTCCATGGAGACATCGCGCATTGGCGCGGCCTCCACCGCGAGCGAGGCAATCCGCCCGGCCTGTGCGCGGTCTTCCAGCCATTGGGTGCGGTAGTTGGCGGCGCTGGGGACGAAGACGATCAGTTCCACCAGAAGGACAACTATAATGGTGAGCCAGAACAGGCGCACCGACAGGCTGTGTTGCCAGCCTGCCGTCACGCGCCCACCCTGGCGTGGCTCAGAATCTCGTCCGTCAGAGGCCATTCTGAGCTAAGCGTTACGCTAGGGTATGCGCTGGAGCAAGCCGACAAGCCGTTTGGCACCTGGGCCGAAAACGGTGTCTGAGAAATACGCAGACGCTGCACGCTTCACCACCTCCGCGCGCGTCGGATAGGGCGAGATGAAATTGGTGAGGTCCTTCACCTTCAGCCCATTCGACATGGCCACGCCGACAAGCTGGAGAATGTCGCCCGCGCCATCGCCGACAATCGACGCGCCGAGGATCTTGCCTTTTCGGATGATCAGCTTCGCCTCGCCTTTCGTGTGGCCTTCAGCGATAGCGCGGTCGTTTTCGTGAAATGGGAAGCTGCTGGTCTTGAAGTCATCGCCATACTGTTCGCGGGCCTCGACCTCTGTGAGCCCGATCTGGGCGACTTCTGGCGAAGTGTAGGTGACCGCAGGCAGCGGCAGGCTCGAAGCCTTCGACGTGGGCGACTTGAACAGAGCCCGGCGCACGAATACCGAGGCGTGCCAGCCTGCCAGGTGGGTGAATTGCCCCTCGCCCGCGACATCCCCAAGGGCCCAGACACGGCCATTTGACGAGGATCGCAGCGTTTCCTTCACCGTAACGGTCCGACCGTCATTGGCCACGTCGCCTTTTTCAAGGTCGAGCCCTTCGATCACGGCTTGGCGGCCAAGCGCCACAAGAATGTGCGACCCATCGACGGTCTGTCCACCCTCTTCGCTTTCGGTGAGCAAGCGAAGACCTCCATCGATCTTTTCCACCTTCGCGGCCTTGTGGCCTTCGAGGATCGAGACGCCTTCATCGCGCAGCGTGTCAGCCGCGATTCGGGCATGGTCCGGATCTGAGCTTCCGAGCACTTTATGCATCTCGACCACGGTTACGCGAGAGCCGAGGCGGGCGAACGCCTGGGCCATCTCCATGCCGATGGGACCACCGCCAAGAATCAGAAGATGCTCTGGCTGTTCAGGCATCGAGAAGATCGTCTCGTTTGTCAGGTAATCGACCTCGTGTAGGCCCTCAATGGGTGGCACGAACGCTCGCGAGCCCGTGGCAATGATGATGCGCCGCGCGGTCGTGCGCGTGGTGGCGGAGACAATGGTCTTCTTGTCGGCAAACTTGGCGTGCTCACGGATCACCGTGACGCCGAGGCCTTCAAAGCGTTCCTGGCTGTCGACGGGGGCGATGGTCGCGATTGCGCCGTGGACGTGGGCCTTAACGGCCTCCCAGTCGGTGGTGGGGTCAGATGCGCCAATACCGAACTTGCCCGCCTCGCGCACGGTCTGGGCAACTTTGGCGGCGCTCAAGAGCGCCTTTGAGGGCACGCATCCATAATTCAGGCAGTCGCCACCCATCTCGCCCTTCTCATAGAGGACCACGTTGAGGCCGAGCATGGCGGCGCCGGCAGCTGCTGACAGGCCAGCCGAGCCTGCGCCGATGATAACGAGATCAGCTTTCAGGATGCGTGTGGGCGCGGCGCCAGCATTGGTTGGGGCTGCATCCGTGGCGATGCGGTCGCCGTCCTGGGTGCCTTGAACAGACACCCTTGCATTGGCGGTGGGGTTTGCGGTGCTCATTGGACAGCGCCTTCCAGCTTTTCAACTTTTTTCTTTGCAAAGAATTTCTTGTAGACGACCGGCATCAGGGCGACCACGCCGAGCGCGGCGAACGCTGGTATGAAATTGCCCACAACGCCGAGCAGGGATTGGGTTTCCTCTGGGTCGAGGCTCGATTGCAGGGAAAAACCGATCCACGTGTAGGCCACCACGCCAGGGACAATGCCGAGGGCTGTCGTGATGAAGTAGTTGCGATACTTCGCGCCGAGGAGCGCAGGCGCAACATTGGCGACCGGGAACGGCACGGCAGGGAACAGCCGCATGAAAAACATGTAGCTAAGCGAATCCTCGCGAAAGCCAGCTTCCATCTTCTTCACAAAGGGACCTGCCCGTTCGCGCAGGGATTTGCCGATGGAGGACTTCGCAGCGAAGAAGAGGATAGACGCGCCAAGCGTGGCTCCAGCAATCGTGGCCAGCGATCCGCCCACTAGGCCGAAAAGCAGCCCGCCTGCGATGGTGATCCAGAGCGCGCCAGGCATCATGAAGGTGGTGGCGAGAGCATACACGGCGACAAAGATGACAACAGACAGGATGAGGTTTTCCGCCACGAAGGCTGACCAGACCGCATAGTTGTCCCTGAGCGTCTCAAGCGAGAGATAGTCGAACAGGCCAAACTGCCAGGCGCCCAGTATACCGGCGGCGATCAGATAAACCGGCCAGAGGCGCACGAAGATGGAGCGTTTCGGCGCAGCTTGAGCGGCTTCTGAATCGCTGTCGACCGCGGCGGTATTTGCATTACTGGACATCGTTCAGATCCCAATCGTATTTGTGGCGCTTGATATCGGCATTGGCGCGGATTTGCGCGGCCAGCTCGGCATCGGCGTATTGAAGGAGGTGGTCGATCACGCCAGCCTCACTGCCGCCGAAATCGTCTTCAAACCATTTGTAAATGGTAGAAACCTGCAGGCCGCCGCGCTCGCGGATGGTCACGCCGCGCTCGGTGTTGATGAACTCACGTGCCGCCCGGTCGAGGTCTTCGTCGAGGGTTGCGGCTTCCCAAGCCTTGGTCTGCAGGTTCGGACATCCAATCGAGGCGCAATTGACGGCGTAATGGACGCGCGGGTCGTTCCATTCGACGCGCAGGATATCGTGCTCGATCTCATCCAGAGACACTTCGCGGCCATCGGCCACCGTCTTCACTCGTTTCCATGGCCCGATGATGTATCCAGAGCGGATGGACTTGACCGGATAGCGCCCGATCATGTGATCGATGGTCAGCGCGTTGTAGAGATTGGCCCAGGCTGCGAAGGCATCGTCGCGGGTCAAACTGTCGAAATCGAGCGTTTCGAAACTCGCCAGGTACGCCGTCAGGGCGGCGCGATCAGCCTCATTGGCCTTCAGCGCTCCGTAGTCAAAGCGGTTCAGGCCGTCCTCGCCGGGCTGTACATAGGTCGACAGGATTGCGGTCCACGCCGCATGGCGCTCAGGCGTTTCGGCAACCGTTTCAACAGCGCTGACGGTGCGGGCCTCCTGGCCAAACGCGGGGGTGGCGGCGAGCACCAGTCCTCCCAGCGCGAGGCTCGTGGCCAGAATGCGAACTGTGTTCGACATGAAGTATCCTTTCCCCCAAAACGGGTGCCTGTGTCACGCGCCTTATCTAGGCCAGGCCTTTAAGGGGCGCACATCACGACCCGTCGCGGTGGCTCAAACACCCGTGAGGTCGCGTGAGCACACGAGCAAGCTTGACAAGCCACCCCCTTCATCTGTAGCTACGCCGCTTTCCGGCCAGAGTTCCGACACGAGATTAGAGGCGAGACGCCCGATGAAACGCACATTCCAACCAAGCCGCCTGAAGCGCGCGCGCACCCACGGCTTCCGCTCACGCATGGCCACCAAGAATGGCCGCAAGGTTCTGGCCCGCCGCCGCATCAAGGGCCGCAAGCGCCTGTCCGCCTAGGGCACCGCATCAAGGAGGCGCCTTTGGCAGCCTCTCCCAAACTGCGCAGACTGAAGCGCCGCTCTGAGTTCCTGGCTGCCAGGAACGGACATGCAGAGCGGCGTAAATCATTGGTGGTGCAGGCGCGCCACCGCGATGATGGAACAGCCTGGATCGGCGAAGGCTACACGGCGACGAAGAAGATCGGACACGCTCCTGCCCGATCGCGCGCGAAGCGGCGTTTGCGTGAGGCGGTGCGCCAGCTCCTGCCCGTTCATGGTGTAGCGGGCGCCGATTATGTCTTCATCGCCCGCGGCATCACGGGCAGCGTTGACTGGACGCGTTTGCTTGACGACATGAAAAGCGCCCTGATAAGCCTCGCGCCTGTTCTGGCGGGCTCTGAGACAGGCCCCGACACGTCTGCGAACACCACCAAAGAGAAGACCTGACCCATGCAGCCGCAAGCGCCGAATGATCCCGATCAGACACGCAACCTGATCCTCGCCATGGTGCTGATGCTAGGCGTCCTGTTTCTCTACCAGACCTTCTACGTCGGCCCACAGCAAGAGGCCCGCGAAGCCGCGCGCGAACAAGCCGCTGCGCGGGAAGCGGAAATCCAGGCCCAACGCGAAGAACTCGGCATCGAAACGCCCGTCATCGCAGAGACGGTGGAAGAGGCGCTCGAAGCGGACGTCCGCATTCCCTTTGACGGGCCCGGCGTCGACGGGTCGATCAACCTGAATGGCGCAAAGATCGACGACCTGAACCTTAAGCGTCACTTCCTGACGGTTGAGGAGGAAGCCGAGCTTCGGCTGCTGCGCCCCGCCAATGCCGAGCATGGCTACTTCACCACCTATGGCTGGGACCAGTACGACCCTGCAGAGGGCGCCGTGATTGGCCGCGCCATCGGCATCAATTCGGCCTGGGAACTCGTCAGCGGCAGCGAACTTCGCCCCGGCGCGCCGATCAAGCTGCAGCGCGTCCGCGGCCCCCTCACCTTCGAGCGCACGATCTCGCTCGATGACGATTACATGTTCACCTACGAGGACCGTGTGGTGAACACGGCCGGCGCGCCCATCACCCTGCGCCCCTTTGGCCTGATCCAACGCCAGGGTGAATATAAAGAGTTTCTCGAGGCCACAGACCCGGGCTCCGCCGGTGCGAGCCAGATCGTCCACCAGGGCCTGATCGGCGTCATCGACCGCAAACTGGAACTGCGCGGCTACAAGGGCTTGTCCGAAGGCAAAGGAATAAAAGGCAGCGGCGAGGCCGGCGAAGCTGGCTGGATCGGATTGACCGATAAGTACTGGATGGCCGCGCTCGTGCCGCGCCAGGGCGAGCCCTTCTCGGCGTCTTTTGAACTGCAGGAAGTGACCGGCGAAGACCCGCTTTACCAGATCCGCACAGAGGGTGCGCCTGTCACCGTGCCGGCCGGGGGCGAAATCACGATCGAGCACCGCATCTTCGCCGGTGCGAAAGAACTGGCCGTCCTGCGCGCCTATGAAGACGAACTTGGCCTACCGCGGTTTGACGATGCGATTGACTGGGGCTTTCTCTACTTTCTGACCAAGCCGTTCTTCAGCGTTCTCTTGTGGCTGAAGGGGATGATCGGCTCATTCGGCCTCGCCATCCTGGCCTTTACCGTCCTGGTGAAGATCCCGCTGCTGCCGCTCTACAATCAGAGCTACAAGGCGATGGCCAAGATGAAGCTTCTGGCCGAGCCGATGAAGGAAATCCAGGAGAAATACAAGGACAACCCGACCGAGCGGCAGAAGCAGGTCATGGCGCTGTACCAGCGCGAAAAGGCCAATCCGCTTGCAGGTTGCTTGCCCATCCTGGCCACGATCCCGATCTTCTACGCGCTCTACAAGACGCTGTTTGTGACATTGGAAATGCGCCACGAGAGTTTCGGCTATATCTCTGACCTGTCGGCGCCAGACCCGCTTGTCATCGGCAACCTGTTCGGCTTGCTCGATATCCCGGCGACGGAGGTGCGCGGCCTGTTCCTGATCGGTCTCGTGCTCGGGGTCGGTATCCTGCCGATCCTCTATGGCCTGACCATGTGGGCGATCCAATCGCTGAACCCGCCGCCGACCGACAAGATGCAGCGCCAGATCATGATGTTCCTGCCCTTCATACTAACCTTTGTGTTCGGCGGCTTCGCAGCGGGCCTCGTGCTCTACTGGGTGTGGAACAACCTGCTGTCCCTGATCCAGCAGTACTTCATCATGCGCAGGAATGGTGTCGAGACGCAGCTCGACAAGCTAATCGCCCGGCTGCGCGGCGGCGGCGGTGAAAAGCCCGCCGAATGACCGAGGACGCTGCGCCGGAATTCAGCGACGACCAGATCGAAACCGGCCGCAAGCTTTTTGCAGGGCCAATCACTTTCGTGAAAGGCGTGGTGGACCTCGTTCACCTGCCGCCAGGCGACCGGAACGAAGTGGCGTTCGCCGGTCGCTCCAATGTCGGCAAGTCGTCGCTGATCAATGCGCTGACGAACCGCAAAGGGCTCGCGCGGACCTCCGCCGAACCCGGCAAGACGCGCGAAATCAACTATTTCGACCTCGGCGAGGGGAAAGCCTGGCTCGTTGACCTCCCAGGCTTCGGCTACGCGAAGGTTTCCAAGGCGCAGGCAGCCCACTGGATTGCACTGACGAAGGACTATCTGCGCGGGCGCGCGGCCCTGCGCCGCGTGTTTCTACTGGTCGACATTCGCCGCGGCCTGATGCCCGCCGATGAAGAGGTCATGGACCTTCTCGACAGGGCTGCGGTGAATTATCAGATCGTCCTGACAAAAGCCGACAAGGTGAAACCCACTCGCGCCGCGTTCGTGAAAAACGAGATCGAAGCCAAGCTGAAAAAACGCGCTGCGGCCCACCCGGTGGCGCGCATCACAAGCTCGGAAAAGGGTGACGGCCTCGCCGAACTCCGCGCGGAGATTGCCAGCTTGCTGTGATGCGGTAAGGACAGGTCGAAGCGGGATGCGAGGGGACACCCCATGAGACACTGGTTCGGACTGTTGAGCGTATTCGCCCTGACGGCATGCGGGGGCGCGGGCGCCGGCGACCGCGGCATAAATCCAAGCGGGGAGTCCTGGCGCGCCAGCGTATCCCTGGACGCCCTCCGC
>JBCBGD010000066.1:0-11587 GCA_038527085.1 Pseudomonadota bacterium
CGTTGGCGTTGGGCTCGCGTTCGGGGCCTGCTTCGACCGGCGGGTCAAACGGCGGCGGTGCATCGCGCTCCTCGCGCGTCGTCTCAATTTGCGAGGCCTGGGAGAGCGGCCCGCCGGAGGGTTCGAAACTGGTTCTCAGCACGGGGATTTCAGGCTCGGGCGGTGCCACGCGAACGGGCTCGGGCGCCTCGAACAGATCCGTATCCACGCCGCTGGCCCCCATGCGCGGCGGCGGCGAGGCGAACAGCGTGTCCTCATCCACGCTCGGCGCGGTCGGCGGCGCGGACGGCGGCGGGGTCAAAGGCGGGGAGACGGCCGGGCGCGGTGACTGGGACAAGGGCGTCTCGGCCGTGAGCGCGGGTCGCTCCGGCGCGGGCGCTTCGGGCTCGTCGAAAGGAGAAAAGCCATTGGGCTCTTCGGCGGCAGGCGTCTCGATGCGGGGCGGAAGGGTCTCGGCTTTGGACCGCGCCGCCGCGCTAACATCCTTCAGCGCTGAACCGGCCTGTTCGGCGGTCTGGCGCAAAACCTGGATCTGCAGGGCGGCTTCCTCGCTGGATTCGCGGGTACGCTTCTGGATCTCCAGCGAGGCGCGCCGGGCATCGTCGAGGGCGGACGACACCGCAGCCTGCAATGCTTCACCCGTGCTGCCGGCCGCTGTAACCGCAGCCTCGCTGGCCCGCACGGCCGCATCCACGGTGCGTTTGGAATGGTCGAGTTTTTCTTCCACCCGCGCGATGGAATGCATGAGGGATTCAGATTGCACGCCCGCCTCGCCCGCCATCTGGTTCAGCCGGGCAAGTTCTGCGCCGAGGGATTCGCTGGCCTGGCGCATGCTGGCCAGGCGCTGGTCGAGGGCCTCGTCCGCCTTGCCGATTTCGTCCGCAGCCTGGCGGGCGGCCTGCACCATATGCTGGGCCTGGCGCGGGATCGCCTCATTCATCGTCTCGCCCTGGGCGCGCAGGTCCCGGATAAGAGACTCAAGCGCGGCGCGCTCCTGGGACAATTGCGAGGTCAGGTCGCGGGCATTGTCCGCAGTGGCATAGCTCACTGATTCCAGGCGCAGCCGCTCATCGCCGATTTCGCTGGACAACGCCTTCATCGCGCCAAGGGCTTGGGCCATCGCGTGGTCGACTTCCTTGGCGCTGGTGGAAAGGTGCTCGGCCAGGCTCTGGGCGTCTCCCGCAACGGCATTCGACGGCGACAGCAATTGGCCCGAGGCCTGCAGCACGAGCGAATTGGCCAACGCGCCGCGGGCGCTTTCACGCGCCATGAAACCGGCCATGATGATCAACAGGCCCGGCAGTAGCGCCATCACCGCGCCCGCCGCCAGCGTAATCGGCGGCTGGCTGAAGACCACATTCAGATCGAAAGACGTGACAAGCGCCGCGGCGACACAGGCCCACCAGAGGACTGCGAGAACGAAGCTCGCCCAAGGCATCCACTGCCCGGCCGTTCGCACGCGCGTCACATGGTCATGGCCCTGCGCCGATCGAGGCGGTTCTGAAGGCGAAGCACTGTCACTCATCTGCAACAGCTAATACGCGAAAGATGGCCAAAGTGCGAGGATGAAAAAGCAGAAAAGAGGTTCCCGCCCGACGAGAAAGGCGAGAGAAAACAAAGGGGATGCGGCGAGGGGCGTCCTGCCTGCACCTTAAGTCTTCGTCAGAGTCGAGCAGTCTCAGCCGAAAATGGCCGACAGAACAGCGACCACCAACGCAACCACGGTTTCAGTCAATGCAGCCATTGTTCCTCTCCATCTATCGTTAAACGATATCACCCTGCATTCGCGGTGTCACGCATAATCGTACGCGATGCAAGCCCTTTCGCCCAAAAAAAACCCCGGCCACACCGGGCCAGGGTCAATCGTTTCCGGTTTGGCTTCGGAATCAGAGCGCTTCGGTCAATTCCGGCACGGCGGAGAAGAGGTCTGCTACCAGGCCGTAGTCAGCGACCTGAAAAATCGGCGCTTCCTCGTCCTTGTTGATCGCGACGATGATCTTGGAGTCCTTCATGCCCGCCAGGTGCTGGATCGCGCCTGAGATGCCCACCGCGACGTAGAGTTCTGGCGCAACGATCTTGCCGGTCTGCCCGACTTGATAGTCGTTCGGCGCATAGCCAGCATCCACGGCCGCGCGCGACGCGCCAACGGCCGCGCCAAGTTTGTCGGCAAGCGGGATGATGTACTTGTTGAAGTCATCTTCCGAGCCGAGCGCGCGTCCTCCCGACACGACACGTTTGGCCGCTGTCAGTTCGGGGCGGTCGCTCTCGACGATTTCTTCAGACACGAACTCGGCCTTGAACGGCCCATCGGGCGCGCCGACGGTTTCCACACTCGCGCTGCCAGTTTCCTCAGCAGCATCGAAAGCCGTGCCGCGCACGGTGATCACTTTCTTCGCGTCGGACGACGTCACCACCATGATCGCGTTGCCCGCGTAGATCGGGCGCTCGAACGTGTTGGTGTCGATCACGTCGGTGATGTCGGAGAGTTGCATCACGTCCAGCTTGGCAGCGATCCGCGGGGCAACATTCTTGCCTGTGGTCGTGGCTGGCGCGAACACCGCGTCGTAGTCGCCCATCATCGGCACGATGAGCGCTTCCATGGCTTCGGCAAGCTGCTTCTTGTAAGGCGCGCCATCGGCGTGGAGAACCTTGCGCACGCCTGCGATCTTGGACGCGGCGTCTGCGACGGAACCTGCGCCCTCACCGGCGACAAGAACGTCGATATCGCCGCCAAACTTGGCTGCCGCCATCACGGTTTTGTGCGTGGCATCCGAGAGGCTCGAATTGTCGTGTTCTGCAATGACAAGAACAGCCATCAGACAGCTCCTTTGGATTTGAGTTTTTCGACCAGCGTTGAGACGTCTTCAACAATCTCACCGGCCTCGCGCACGGGCGGCTCGGTCACTTTGACCACCGACAGGCGCGGAGAAATGTCGACACCGAAGTCGCCCGGCTCCTTCATGTCGATCGGCTTCTTCTTCGCCTTCATGATGTTGGGAAGCGAGGCGTAGCGCGGCTCGTTGAGGCGCAGATCGACTGTGACAACGGCAGGTGTTTCCAGCGCCACGGTCTGCAGACCGCCATCGACTTCGCGGGTCACGTGGAGGCTGTCACCATCCTTCTTGACCTCTGAGGCGAAGGTGCCTTGAGGCCAGCCCAGCAGGGCCGCCAGCATCTGTCCGGTCTGGTTGGAATCGTCATCGATCGCCTGTTTGCCAAGGATCACCAGGTCGGGCGACTCGGCTTCGACGACCTCCACAAGCAGCTTCGCGACGGCGAGTGGCTCGACGGTCTCGTCCGTCTTGATCAGGATACCGCGATCTGCGCCCATGGCGAGCGCGGTGCGGATCGTTTCCTGGGCCTGTTGCGGGCCGATCGAGACCGCAACGATCTCGGTGGCAACGCCAGCTTCCTTCATCCGAACCGCTTCTTCGACAGAAATTTCGTCGAACGGGTTCATGGACATCTTCACGTTTGCCAGGTCGACCCCGGTTTGGTCCGGCTTCACTCGGACTTTGACATTGTAGTCGATGACCCGTTTGACGGGGACGATCACCTTCATCGGCTGGCTCCTGGCTGGAAATTTCTAGCTCACAGCCCGAAAGGAAAGCTGAGCCTTCCCCACGCTGCATTGCCTTTGGTGGTAACGGTCTGCCCTGCCAAGATCAAGCTTTCCGTTGACGTTAGCGTCAATTTGGCGCGCGATTTTCGGGCTTAAAAAGGAAACACCCCGGCGCAATGCCGGGGTGTCTCGTTTTCAGCGATGGACCGACCCGCTAGCCTGGCGTGTTCCAGGCCGCGTCGTCCTCGCTCCAGTTGAACGGCTCGTCGAAGCCAAACTGATCGACTGCCATGTCGATCATGCCGGACTGGACGAGCGGTGCCTGTGCTGACATCGCGTCCGTCATTGGCACGGCCATGAAGGCCTCCAGCTGCGACTGGATGGGCTCGCTCGGCACCCCGCTGAAGTCGAACGTGTCGAGTTGAGCCAAACCAGACATGGCCGGCGTCAGCGCGAAGCTTGAGGCCTCGACCCCCATGACAGGGCTCATGACCAGACCAGCCGTCAGTTCGACGGGCATCTCGAAGACGGGCACCTCGAGGGCCACCTGAGCCGGCCCTGCGTCGGCCTGAAGCTCGTCCTCCGACAGCTCGAAGCCTTGCGGCGCCGCAGCCGGCGGGAGGGACTGCAACATCGGCGCATCGGAGGCGCTTTCGGTTGGCCCTTCGGCAACGAACGTCACGGTGACACTGACCTCGCCGAGCAACGCGCCATTGCCTCCGCCGCTGGCGAAGACCTGGGCACTGATGACGACCGTCGATCCGAGCGGACCAATTGGCTCACCATTGTAGTCGCCGTTTTGGTCGTTGAAGAGGGCGTAGGGCAGCCCACCCTGGACGGTCAGCTGCTGACCATCGAGGAACATGCGCGCCGACTTCGGCTGGCCCGGACCATCGTAGATGGCGGCGATATTGTATTCGCCTGAGGTCAGCTCATCCAGGCCGATGACATCCGTGGAAGACAGCGGGCGGATGAGTTGGTCGGTGTCCGGATCGACCAGCCACAAGGTCACGGGACCTTCTGGCTCTGGCGGAGCCTCGCTCACGGTCAGGCTGAAGAACTGGCTGACCGCATTCTGGTCAGGGTCCGTTGCCGTCACCGTGAAGGTGTAGGTGCCTGGCGCAAGGCCTGCCGGCGCAGACACCGTCGAGCCGTTCACGCTGAAGCCTGCTGGCGCCGCAATGGAGATAGAGAGTGGATCGCCATCGGCATCGTCAAAGGCATTGCCAGGTACGGTGAAGCTGAAGGCTTCGTCGTCATTGATGGCCTGGTCCGCGATCGCAACGTTCACCTCTGGGCTCGTGCTGGTGTCAGGCAGCACGGTCAGGGTGAATGTGTCAGAGGCAGTGAACTCACCATCGCTGGCTGTGACCGTGACATTGAACGTGCCCGGCGTGGTCGGCGTTCCGGTGATCGAGGTGCCGTTCAAGGTCACGCCCTGGGGCAAGCCCGTTGCCTGTAGCGCCAGTGCATCTCCATCTGGATCTGAGAACACATTGGACACATCAATGTCGACCGGCGCGCCGAGCGCCACGTCTTCATCCGCCACCGCTGCCTCCGCGACAGGCGCCCGGTTCGGGAGCTCGCCTTCCGCAAAGGTGATGTTGAAGGTCGACGTTGCCAGGAGCGGGCCGTTTCCGCCGTTCTGGGCGTAGATCTCCACGGTGATATTCTGAACCGTCCCGCTCGCGGGAAGATCGACTTCGTTGAAGTCGCCGCTTGAGTCCGCCAGCATGGCGTAGGGTACGCCGTTCTCCTGCTTCACAAAGCTGCCGTTCACGAAGAACAGGGCCGACTCATCACCCGTGCCGTTGAACTCGGCTTCGATGTTGTATTGGCCAGACGCCACTTCGGCAAAGGCCACCACATCGGTGGAGTCGAGGGGGCGGATGCGCTGGTCGCTCACCGCATCGATCAGCCAGAGCGTGATGTCGCCCGTGTCCACAGGCTCGGTCACGGTCAGGTTGAAGACGTCGGAGATCGTGTTGCCGTCCTCATCGAGGGCCGACACAGTGATCGGGTAGACACCTGCCGCGAGCCCGGCCGGGGCCGAGACGGTCGTCCCGTTCACCGCAAAGCCAGCTGGGGCAGAGATCGAGACCGTCAGCGTGTCGCCATCGGCGTCATCGAACACATTACCAGGCACCGTGAAGCTGAACGCCTCGTCTGTTTCGATAGACTGGTCCGCGATCGGATTGGCGACCGTCGGCACCGTGTCGCCTTGCGGCAGGACGGTGAGGACGAATGTGTCGGTGGCCGTGGCCTGGCCGTCATTCGCAGTGACAGCCACCGTGAAGGTGCCGACCTCGGTTGGCGTGCCTGTCAGGGCATTCCCATTCAGTCCCACACCATTCGGCAGTCCCGACACGCTGTAGGACAGGGCATCATTGTCGGCATCGGAGAAGACGTTCGACAGGTCGATGTTGACTGCATCATCGATGAGCACATTGCCGTCTGCGATGGCATTGGCCACCACGGGCGGTGTATTGCCGCCACCCGATGAGCCGCCGGAGGTGGACAGGTCCAGCGTCACCGAGATGTGCTCGATGAAGCGGGTCGCGCCCTGGCCGGTGAACTGCAGGTTGATGACATCGCCGCTGTTGAGCGGGCCCTGGCTCTGGATCAGGGCGTTCACCAGGTCGGCAATATCGACGACATTTTCGATCGTCGCCTCATCTTGCCAAGTGCCGGAAATCTGCGCCTGTACCGTCAGTGGCAGATAGTCCTTGTTGGCCTGGAAGTCGCCCGGCTCCTTGGTGTCCTCCACCTGGAAGGTCAGCGTGGCGTTGCCGGAGTGGGTCCGGTCGGACACCCAGCTGATGATCGCGCTGTCGACACTGGTGACGTTGGAAACGCCCTCCTGCACCGTCAGGCGCACCTGGACATCCTTGTCGGTCTCCAGGTCGTTGGAGTTGATCGAGCTGCCGAGCTCGATGTCGTCTGCGGCCGACAGGGTGATGGCCTGGAAGTCCTGCTGGACGCCCTGCTCTGCGATCACGATGTTGAAGGTCTGGCTGACCGAGTTCTGGTCGTCATCGGTGGCCACGATCGTGATCGGATAGCTGCCGAGCGGCAGGTTGGCCGAGGCTGAGACCACGCCGTTCTCGAAGGTGAAGCCGGCCGGCAGACCCGGCGCGGTCAGCGTCAACGCATCCCCGTCTGCGTCGTCAAACGCATTGGCCGGGATGGTGAACGACACCGCATTGCCTTCGACCACGGTGAGATCATCGATCTCGACGACCACTTCAGGCTCCGTCGGACCAGTTGGCACGAAGTCCGAGTTCGCTGCGTTGAGGCCTGGATTGCCGCCCTTGTTCAACTCGAAGAAGTCGATGTTGAAGCCGGGCGAGCGTCCCGCAATCGTGATCGTGTGGAAGCCAGCCTCCAGGTCGAACACGGCCTGGAAGTTGGGCTCCTCCTCCGACACGCTGTCGACGCCCGAGACAAAGCCGAACTGGCCTGTCGGGTTGCCGAAGATCTTGATGAAGCCGTTGTTGGAGACCGCATCGGTCTCGTTCACCAGGAACTGTTCGGCGTCGTCGTCGATCCGGAACCAGATGTCGTTGCGCGCATCACCCGGATTGGCGCTCTCACGACCGCCCCGCACACGCAGCGTGTACTGGCCCTCTTCACCCTCAGGGATGAAGATCTGATAGGTGAGGAAACTGTCTTCCTGGGGTGGGTTGGGTGCGAGGTTACCATCACCCAGGAACTCCCAGTAGTAGCTGCCCGTGCCCTGGGCATCACCCAGTGAGCTGTCGCCATCGGGCAGGAACTCCCAGTCACCGCCTGGGTTTGGCCCAGCATTGATCGCGTTGGTGTCTTCGATCTGGATCTTGAAGCGGAAGCCACCGCCCGTATCGATACCCTCGAAGTAACCACCTGGATCAACCTCGCCGGGCACAACTGGCGTGCCAGTCGGATTGGAGAGGTAGACAGGATCCGAGACCGGGCCCAGCGCGACTTTATCAATTACGCTGGTATCGGTGCTGTCGATGATGACCGCCGCCGAGACCGAGATCGGCTGAATGCCGGCATCGGGGATGTTCACATTGCTCGGATCATTGTTGTAGTCGAAGGCACCCACCGGAACGGTTGCCGTTCCGTCAGGCCCGATGACCACATCCACCGTCTGGACGTCGAAAGCATTGTTGACCTGGAAGTCTGGATGCTGGGTCGCCAGGCGATTGGCCACGATGTCGGCCACACCGCCATTGTCGTTCTGCACCGGGTTGAAGCCCTTGGTCAGCGTGACGCGCACCGTAGCACCCGCCTCGCCGGTCACTTCGATGACAGGCTCGGTTCCGCCATAGGTGGCGTTTGCATCGCCAGCGTCGAAGCCGTCGACCGTGACAGACACGCCCTGACCACTGCGGCCCTCGACGGCCTCGCCCACGCTGCCGGCGAGGGAGCCGTCAGAGTTCAGGTAGCCGGTCGCTGTCGAGCCATCGTCGAACACTACGATGAACTTGGACCCGATCAGTTCAGCGCCGGAAATGCCGCCGACATCCCAGCCGTCGAGCGCACCTGAGTCGACGCTGCCTTTTGTCAGTCCAGCGATGGAGTTGGGGTCCATGTCACCCGAGAAGCCGACCACTTCGCCAGTCTCGAAACCGCCCTCGCTGCCATCGAACTTGATGAGCAGGCCGCGGAAGCCACCGCTGGACGCCACGCCGCCGCCCGAAGTGTTCGGGATCGGCTGGGTGCCAGGCAGGAAGTAGCTGTCGCCTCCTTCGAAGAAAGCCCCGGTCGCTCCATTGGGTTCGCCATTCACCTGGAACAGCTTCGCTACGGTATCGCCACCCGAGCCGTCGAAGTCGAACACGCTATCTCCGTAGACCGCATCGCGCACGTCAATCAGCACCGCCGCCACCTGCTTGTCGCCGGTATTGGTCAGCTCGAATGAGTTAGCACCGAAGTTCGACGAGCGGACGTTGGTGACACCGTCCATGACGGTGAGGATCACCGAGCCCGTATCGCCCGCACCGTAGGAGCCATTGTCGTCGACGCCATCAAGATTGGCGAGGATGTCGTCCACGGGATCGAGATCCTGGCGGGTGAACTCCACCGGTGCACCGGCATCGTTTTCATTCCCGAGCGTGTCAGCGACCGAGTCCGCGGCCAGTGAGGCGGTGAACAGCGTGCCGCCCCAACCGCCCGCTGGCGCGGCATAGGTGTAGGTGTACACACCGCCGCCAAGATCGGCGACCGCAGGCGTTCCGAAGGTATCGCCAGCGTCGTTGGAGGTGAGCAGAAGCTCATCACCGTCAATCGTGGCCGCGTCCACGCCGGTGTCATCCTCATAGGTGACGGTGACCACGAGGGGCGCATCGGCATCGGCCGGCCCCTCGCTGGTGATGATCGCCGTGGGCCCTTCTGTGTCGATGTTTCCATCTGTGAGGGAGAGGCTCTCCACGCTGACAGTGAACGGATCGTTGGCGCCGCCCACCTGGGTGTGCGTGATGCCGAATGCCGGCACCTCGCCATTGCCTTGGAGCGCGTCGAACAGCGCGCCCGAGGTGAGCGTCTTGGAGCCAATCAGGCCCGCGCTGAGCACGTTGCCGGCATCGTCAAAGGTGGTGTAGCTGCCTGTGAAGATGACCGATGTGGCCGTCACCAGCGTGTCGACAGTCAGTTCAACCGAAGCATAGTTGGTCGCCGTCACACCCGACGGGTTGACCTTCAGGTCGGCGCCATCGAAGCCGGCATTCTCGACCTTGCCTGACAGCTCGAAGGCGGCGCCGGGTGAGCCGGCCACCAGCTTCAGGAAGTCGCCGCCATCGACGGCAATGATGATGCCGTACTGTTCGGAGTTGGCCGGTGTTTCGGCGTTCGGGCCGACGTATGGATTGTCGAACTTGCCGGTGAAGGTGAATTCCTCGCCCACCGTGGCCCCGAAGGTGAATGCAGAGGCCGCATTGTTGGTGTCGGTCGCGCTGGATTCCACCTGCAAGCGCTTGCCGTTCGCCGTGTCGACGATCTGGGCGCCATTGTTGGTGGCGTAATCGAGCTCCTGCACCACGCCTGCGAAGGTCGGGTTCACGCCGGTGAAGCCAGCCTTGAACGGCGAGTCTCCGGCTTCCAGGCCCTCGAAGGAGATGTCCACGCTGCCGACTTGCGTCAGGTCCACGCCCTGATTGGTGTCATCGTAGGAAAACCGGTCGTCTGCGTTTGCGATGCCGTCCTGGTCGATGTCGCCATCCTGATTGTTCAGGATGCCGTCACCGTCGAAGTCCTCATCGAGGTTGGCGCCTGGCGTCGCAGGATCGGCGATCGAGAAGCTGACAGGCGTGCCAGCGGCGTTCGTATTGGCCGCGGGCGAGGTGTCCGCAACGCTGCCTTCCACAAGGGCGACAGAGAAGTCGGTGCCCTGCCAGCCGCCAGCTGGCGCAGCGAACGTATAGGTCGCGGTGCCGTCGCCATTGTCGACAAAGTCGGCCGCGGGGATGTTATCACTTGGATTGTCGGAGGTGAGGACCACCTCATCGCCATCCAGCGTGGCTGCATCGATGCCCGTGGCATCGGCAAACGTCGCTGTGACGACGATGTCGGTGTCCGCGTCGGTGACCGGATCGACGACAAGCGAGGCCGTTGGGCCTTCGAGGTCGAGATTGCCATCGACGAGCGAGAGCTCCGACAAGCTGACCGGGAACGGATCGTTCGCGCCGCCCACCTGGGTGTGGCTGATGCCGAAGGCGACCGATGTATCACCAGCCTGGATCGCGTCGAACAGCGCGCCGGACGTCAGCGTCACAGGGCCGATCACCCCGGTCTCCAGCGCGTTTCCAGCCTCGTCCAGCGTGGTCCACGTGCCGTTGAAAATCACCGCGGCGGCCTCGACCGTCACGTCCATTTCCAACGTGGTTGCCGCGTGTGCGGTCTTGCTGGCCAGCGGCGTGGTCTTCACTTCGCTTCCAGTGAAGCCGGCATCGCCGATCTTGCCCGACAGTTCGAAATCCGCGCCCGGAGAGCCGGTCACGAACTTCAGGAAGTTGCCGCCATCGATGCCGACAATCAGGCCATATTGCTCGAAGTTGGCAGACGTTTCGGCGCCTGCTCCGAAGTATGGATTGTCGAAGGTGCCCGACAGGGTGAAATCGCCATCGACCTTCGCACCAAATGTGAAGGCGGACTGGCCTTCATTGGTGTCGGTCGGTGAGGATTCGACCACAAGGCGGTTGCCATTGGCCGTCTCGACGATCTGGGCACCATTGTTTGTGGCGTAGTCCAGCTCGACCGTGCCGGCGCTGAAGGCTGGCATGACGCCTGTGAAGCCTGCCGTGAACGGCGAGTCGCCCGCAGCCAGGCCAGACAGGTCGATGTCGATCGATCCGAGGTCTGACAGGAGCACATCGCCATCATTGGCATCGTAGGCGAAGCGGTCGGCGAGATTGGCCGTGCCGTCCTGGTCGATGTCGCCATCGGCCGAGTTGAGAAGGCCGTCCTCGTCAAGGTCATCATCGAGGTTGAACCCGGGAACCGCAGGATCGATACCCTCCACCGCGAAGACAACAGGCGTGCTCGGCAGCGAGGCATTCCCGCCAATATCCGACAGGCCACCATCGACAATCGAGGCAGTGTAATCGCCCGTCGTCCAGCCGCCCAGCGGCGCATCAAAGATCGCCTCAAGCTGCAGGGTTAGTGGATTGAGGAACAGTCCAACCGGCTCGAAGACGCCATCTGGCCCATCAAGCGCAAAGTCCGACGTAGCAGCCGTGCCGATGTCGAGCCCGCCAAAGTCGTCGAACTGGACCACAACGCGGATCTCGCTGTCGGGATCCACAGGCGGGGTCGGCAACAGTGTGACAGACGGCGGCGTCACGTCATTCAGCTGCAAGGTGAAGGTGTCCACCAGGCTCTCACCCTCAGGATCGGTCGCGGTGACCGTGATCTCGACAGACTGGCTTGTCAGCTCTTCCGGCGCGGTGCCTGAAAGTCCTGTGGCATCAAGGACCAGCCATTCTGGTAGCGGATCGCCGTTCGATAGGGTTGCTGTAACGGTGACCAGCTCGCCTTCAGGATCTG
>JBCBGD010000067.1:0-4186 GCA_038527085.1 Pseudomonadota bacterium
GCAGGACGGGTAGTTCGCCCGGAGCCACGCCCATGCCCGACAGTGTGCGCACCAGCGCATGCTGGGGATGGCTGGGCTCGTCAGAGATGGCGGCCATGTCTGCTGGAGTCAGCGCTCCGTCCACGCCCGGCAGGATGACGGCCCCCATCGGCAAGGAAAGGGCGGCCTCCATCAGGATGCGGCTTGCCGGTGTGGCGCCCGTCGAACCAGCAATCACGACGGGTGCGTCGGGCGGGTTTGCGCGCCATGTCTCGGCAATGGTGCGCGCGGCAGCGAGGCGGCGCTCAAGCGGGTCCATGGCGTCATTGTCCGCCAGCCACCCCGGCCACGCCTCGGTGATTATGGAGAGGAATTCGACGGATTCGGCCCAGTGCTGGGCAAGGTCGGCATCATCAACGAGATCAGGCAGGCGCGACCAGTCCACATCACCTGCGATGGCGGCCGCATCCAGGAGGCTCGCCAGTTCGCGGGCCGAGGCGAGGGCCGAACCTGGCGGAAGTCGCGTCCCTCTCGCGTCGAACCAGGCCAGCACGAGCCGCATCAGCGCGCCAAGGCGGCGAGCTTCGGGAAGGGCGGGGCCAAGGTCTGCAAAGGCGGCATCCACGCCAGGCGGCGCGTCATCGGTCTCCAGATCTCCCAACGCGCGGATCTGGGGCATCAGCACCGCGGCGTTGTCGCCAGCGGCGGTGTGCAATGCGAGCGCCAGTGTCCGTGCGCTGCGCCGATTGGGCACGTAGATGACGCCGTCGGCCAGCGCGTCGGGGCGGGACGGCAGGTCGACCGCGCCCGCCATGGCACGGGCGAGCGCATCCACGAAAGGTGTGCCCGCAGGCACGGTCCAGAGCTTCGGTGCGCCTGGCTGGAATAGAGATTGCGTGTTCACGCGCCGTGGCACCTCAGCCACATCTCGGCATCGGCCAGCGCGCCCGGATCACCGATGTGTAGCCAGAAGCCGTCCAGCGGCAGGCCATGTAGGCGGCGCGCGGCGATCATCGGCTCCCACAATCGGTTGGCGGAAAATTTCTCCACTGGCAAGTCATGGAAGGTCTGCGGATTGGCGATGCGCACGCCCGCATAGGCCCATGGCGCCGAAGGAGCATCGCCGCGCCTCGCAAGTGCGCCGTCATCGCTGCGGAAAAAGTCGCCAGCGCCGGGAAATCCGAGGCAACGTCCCAGATCGGCCAGCAGCAGAAGCTCGTCCATTGCGCCGGGATCGTACGCCTCTGCAAGGGCGGCCAGAGGCGCCGCATCGCCGGGCGACCAGAGCACGTCGGCATTCACGATGAAGACAGGGTCCTCGCCCAGCAGCGGGCGGGCTTTTGCCAGTCCCCCGCCGGTCTCAAGCAGTTCGTCTCGCTCGTCCGAGATGATGATCTCGATGTCTGTACGACCCGCGAGATGGGTCTCCATCTGATCGGCCAGCCAATGCACGTTCACAATGGCGCGGCCGACCCCAGCAGCGACGAGCGCATCCAGCAAGCGGTCGATGATCGAACGTCCTGCCACCTCTATGAGTGGCTTGGGCGTGGTGTTCGTCAGCGGGCGCATGCGGGTTCCGAGTCCTGCGGCCATGATGAAGGCTGTGTGGGGCATCGCTGTCATCGTGCGCGCTCCACGATGTGCGGCGCGACCTCGCCCAGGAAGCTGCGCATGCCGTCCAAGGCAGGCGACGTTAGGTTGCGCGCGAGGATGTCGAGCTGTCGCGGCAAGAAAGCGTGGTAGCGCGGCTTGCCATCCCGCTTGATGAGGCGCGCGAAGAGACCTGCAATCCTTAGCGCATTCAGCGTGCCAATTACAGCGAGCTGTTCATTGAGTTCATCACGCATCGCAGGCGCGTGGGCGATATAGGCCGATAAGGCCGCGTCCCGGGCGGCAGGTGAGACCTCCCGGCGCGCGTCCTGGGTAAGCATCGCCATGTCCCATCCCGCCCAGCCGCGCACCGCGTCCTGAAAGTCCAGCAGGCCGATGCGGGCCGTACCAGGTCGGCCCGGCAACCAGAGCAGGTTCTCGGCGTGGTAGTCGCGCAGGGTGAAGACCCGTTGATAGTGCTGCGTGCGGGCAATCAGGGCGTCGCGCTCTTCGCGCCAGCGCTCCGCCGCCGCCTCGCCCCAGCGCACGTCTGCATCAAAGGCGGGGTACCATTCTGCGAAGAGGTCAGCATTGGTGCGCAGGGCCAAGGCGTCGAAATCGAGGATCGGCCAAGCCGCGCCATGGCCTTCTGCAGCTGCTGGTGGCGGTGCGCCGTGGAGGTGCCCGAGCAGGTCGCCTGCTGCGGCATAGAGCTCGGTTTCCGAAGCTCCGCCACGCTCAATCAGGCGCGCGAACTCGTGTCCCTCGCCGAAGTCCTCGATCAAGGCCAGGCCAGCGTCGTGGTCGGCGGCCAGTATCTCAGGCGCCGAGAAGCCGCGGCGGCGCAGCTCGCCAGCAATGGCCGCAAAGGCGTCCACGCGAGAGGCGGCGAGACGCGTGGCGGCGTTCCAGCCGAGCCCGATGCGCGTGGCCTCATCAGCCCCCGGCGGGCAGGGCGGTTGCTCGACACCCGGCGCGTCCATCAGCATCGCCGTGGTGCCATCTTCGCGCACGAGGCGAATGTACCTGCGTGTGGAGGCGTCCTGGCCCAGTGGCTGGCGCGCGGCGGCGGCCCAGCCTGCGGTCTTCAGGAAAGCTTCGATTTCGGCATCGCGCGTATCAGTCTTCGAACTCATGGACCATGTCCTGCCAGTCTTCGCCGGCCCATTCCAGCCGGGCGACGCGGCCCTCGCCGACAATTTCGAGGGAAATCGTCATACGCCAGGCGGGAAGGCGCTCGCCCGCCTTATCCGGCCACTCGACCAGGCTGAGGCCGTCAAAGGTATCCTCCCAGCCGAGTTCATTGAGTTCGGACGCGTCCTTCAGGCGATAGAGATCGAAGTGGTAGATCGGAAAGCCGGGTCCGTAATAGGTCTGCACAAGCGTGTAGGTCGGGCTAGGCACGTCGGTTGGGGCACCCAGAAGCGCCGAGATGAGCGCCCGGCAGAAGGTCGTCTTGCCGGCGCCGAGGCCGCCTTGCAGCGCAATGACATGGCCTGCGCGCAAGTGCGGTGCGATCCGCGCGGCCAGCGCCTCAGTGGCCGCAGGATCAGGCAGCTCGAGTTTCATTTTGCCGTCACCAAAACGATGTCGTCGCGGTGGACGATGGCCGGGCGACCGCGGTAGCCGAGCGCGCTTTCCACCGCATCGCTCTTCAGACCCATGATCGCTGCGATATCGCGTGAGGAATATGCGGTCACGCCCTTGGCGATCACTGCCCCAGCGGGTCCGGCAACGTCCACAGCCGCGCCGCGCTCAAACGCGCCCGTCACGCCGGTCACGCCAACGGGCAGGAGGCTTGCCCCGTCAGCCAGGGCCCGTGCTGCGCCTTGATCGACACGGATCTCACCTTCGGGCTTCAGGTGACTGGCAAGCCAATGGCGGCGGGCATCGGCTGGCGTCAACGGCGCAGCAATGACCGTGTGGCGGGCGCCTGCCTGCAGCGCGGCAATCGGGTGCTCGGCGCGTCCATCTGCGATCAGCGTTGTGCAGCCTGCGCTGATGGCGATCTTTGCAGCGGCGATCTTGGTCGCCATGCCGCCCGAGCCAACGCCTGTCTCGCTGTTGGCCGCGCCAGCCATGGCTTCGACGTCAGGCGTCAGCTCAGTGAGATGGGGTAGGTGCGTGGCGGCCGGATTCTTGCGCGGGTCGGCGGTGTAGAGCCCGTCTACATCCGAGAGCAGGATGAGCAGGTCCGCCTTCAACATCTGCGCGACGCGGGCGGCGAGCCGATCATTGTCGCCATATCGGATTTCATCGGTGGCGACCGTGTCATTCTCGTTAATCACGGGCAATCCGCCTGCCGAGAGGATGGTCTCCAATGTGGCGCGGGCGTTCAGCCAGCGCCGCCGGGTTTCCGTATCATCCAGCGTGATAAGCGATTGAGCAACAGGCAAGCCATGGGGTGCGAAGGCAGCCTCGAGCGCCCGGATTAGGCGGGGCTGGCCGAACGCGGCGGCGGCCTGTTTTTCCTCGAGCTTGCGCGGCTTGTGGGGCCCGAGTGCTTCGCGGCCCAGCGCAATGGCGCCTGAGCTGACGAGGATGATGTCTTTTCCGGCCTTGGTGAGGCCAGACATGTCAGAAGCAAGGCTGGCGAGCCAGTTCGAGCGCGGGGCGC
>JBCBGD010000067.1:4285-11511 GCA_038527085.1 Pseudomonadota bacterium
GGTCTTCGCTGACAAGGGCCGAGCCGATCTTGATGACGATCCGCGACGCGGCGCTGATCAAAGTGCTCACACCGGGCTCCATTCCGCGTCGGTGTCGCCGCCTTCCTCTTCCATGATGATGTCGAGGTGGCGGGCAACTTCGCGCAGAGCCGTCTTCACGCCTTCGCCTGATACGCCCGAGATGATGAGCGGCTTCACGCCTGCTTCGGCTTCCAGCTTAGCAGCCTGCTCGGCGGCCAGTTCCGGGCCGAGCGCGTCGGCCTTGTTGAGGGCCAGTACCTCCGGCTTGCCTGAAAGGTCTGCGCCGTAGGAGGTGAGTTCTTCGCGGATGGTGCGGTAGGCGCCGGCAACGTCGTCCTGGGTGCCGTCGATGAGATGCAGCAGCACTTTGCATCGCTCGACGTGGCCGAGGAACCGCGTGCCGAGGCCTGCGCCCTCAGCTGCGCCTTCGATCAATCCCGGAATGTCAGCCAGGACAAAACGCTGGCCGGGGCCGAGATCGACCACGCCAAGACCCGGATTGAGCGTCGTGAAGGGATAATCCGCGATCTTCGGCTTGGCCGCCGTCACCGTGCTCAGAAAGGTCGACTTGCCCGCATTCGGCAGACCCACAAGACCGGCATCGGCAATGAGTTTGAGCCGCAGCCAGATCCAGCGCTCTTCGCCTGGCTCGCCAGGATTGGCGTGGCGCGGGGCCCGGTTTGTGGACGTCTTGAAGCGCATATTGCCCCAGCCGCCATTGCCGCCCTCAGCCAGCAGCACGCGCTGGCCGACCTCTGTCAGGTCCGCGATCAGGGTTTCACGGTCGTCCTCGAAGATCTGCGTGCCAACAGGCAGTTCGAGCACCACGTCCTTGCCACCGCGGCCTGTGCGCTGCTTGCCCATACCGCCGATGCCGCGTTCGGCGCGGAAGTGTTGCTTGTAGCGGTAGTCGATCAGCGTGTTGAGATTGTCCACGGCCACGGCCCACACATCGCCGCCCTTGCCGCCATCGCCGCCATCTGGGCCGCCGAACTCGACATAGGCTTCGCGCCGGAAGCTGACGGCGCCATTGCCACCCGCACCGGACGCGATGAAGATTTTGCATTGGTCGAGGAATTTCATGGCGCTTGCTTTATGCTGGCCCGGCTACATAGCGCTGGCAGGCGCCGATGTCAGCAGCCAGGCTCTGTTCGCGCTAGGGTGCGCGCAGCTGATCGGCAGTGAAGCCCTGGAAATAGAGCGCTGTGCGCAGGCTCGTTGTATTGATCGCACAATGCGCTTCTGCGGCCACGATCGGCTTGGCACGGTAGGCGATGCCTAGCCCGGAGGCCTGGATCATGGCGAGATCGTTCGCCCCGTCGCCGAGGGTCAGTGTTTCGGCCACGTCGATGCCGAGGGCATTGGCTTCGTCCCGTAGTGCCTCGAGTTTTGCTTCTCGGCCAAGGATCGGCTCGCCCACCGCGCCTGTGAGGTGCGTGCCGTCATCAAGCAGCGTGTTGCCGCGATGGTCATCGAACCCGAGCTGGTCTGCCACGCGGGACGTGAAATAGGTAAACCCACCTGAGACGAGCACTGTGCGCCCACCGGCCTTCTGGAACGCGGCCACCAGGTCTGCCGCGCCGCTGGACATGGCGATGCGCTGGTCGAAGCAGGCCTGCAGGTCGGCCAGGGGAAGGCCGGCGAGCATTGCCACGCGTTCCTTTAGCGCTGCTTCGAACTGCAGTTCGCCCGCCATGGCGCGTTCTGTGATCGCGGACACTTCGTCCTTCTTGCCGGCGAAGTCTGCGAGCTCGTCGAGGCATTCCACTGCAATGATGGTGGAGTCCATGTCGCTGACGAGTAGGCGTTTTCGGCGATGGCGCTCTGGGAGCACGGCCACATCTGCGACGTGTCCGAACGTTTTTTCCAGTGTTTTCTGAAGCGCGCCTGCCGTGTCGGTGCCAAGGGGCGGCAGCCCGACCTCAACAGCAAATTCGTCCCTTTCGCTAGCAAGTTCGCGCAGGCCGACGCTTGATTTCGCCGCATTTTCCAGGGTTCGCGCAAACTCATCCCTGAGGTCCGCGGACGGATTTGTGGTGACAAGGACAGCCACATGGGGCGCAGATGCGTTCGGGGTGTCCATAGCAGCTTGCTAATCCTTTCCAGCGCGCCTGTGAGCGCCTAATCAGTAGATAATGACGCCAGCCATCCTCATCCATGGTCCAACTGCCAGCGGCAAGACCAAACTCGCCATCGCACTCGCGGAACTGCTCGATGGCGAGGTCGTGAATGCCGATTCCATGCAGGTTTACAAGGACCTCAGCGTCCTGACGGCGCGGCCGAGCGCGGAGGAACTGGCCGCCGTGCCCCACCACCTGTTCGGGCATGTGGACGCGGCAGAGCGCTACAATACGGGCCAGTGGCTGGGCGAGGCCGAGGCGGTCATCAATGACATTATACGGCGCGGGAAAGTCCCCGTCATAGTGGGCGGCACAGGGCTGTACTTTCTGGCGTTGACGCAGGGGCTGAGCGATATTCCGCCCGTGCCTGAAGATGTTCGCGCGGATGTCAGGGCGTTGCTCCAGGCAGAAGGCGCCAGCGGCCTTCGCACGCGGCTTGAGGCTGTCGATCCTGCCAGCGCGGAGCGGATCAAGGGCAGCGACCGCCAGAGGCTGTCGCGGGCCTATGAGGTCTGGCTGGCGACGGGCAAGACGATCAGCGAGCTTCAGTCGGCGCGGGCAGCACCTGTGCTCGGCGAGGGCGAATGGCTCGGCGTCGCACTCACGCCGCACAGGCCAAGGCTGTACCAGCGCATCGACCGCCGCTTTCAGGGCATGATGATGCAGGGCGCCATGGGCGAGGCCGAAGCGCTGGTGGAGCGAAACCTGCCGCCGGACCTTCCTGCCATGAAGGCCCACGGCATGCCTTGGCTGGCCGCGTTCGTGCGCGGGGACATCAGCGCGGAAGAGGCCGCGGAGAATGCCCAGCGCGACACGCGGAGGTATGCGAAACGCCAGTTCACGTGGATCGGGCGTCAGTTCCCGTTCTGGCCGCGTATCCCCGGCATGGACCTGGCTGAGCGGCGGCGTGTCATCATTGCGCTCTACAAGGAAGTCAGACGCTAGCGCAAACCGATTTCCTTCGCAGGCGCAAAATCAAGATGATGCTGCTGTTATCTGCCCTGCAGGGAGAATAAATTACCCTGAATGGCTGGGTTGACCCTTGGGCAGCGCAAGTTTATTCTCTTTATCAACTGGAGAGGACACGCCCCCATGCGGTCAACAAAAATCGTACTTGTACTTAGGCGTCCATGACCGATTGACCCCACAATCGGACATGGATGTGAACATTGAGGGTCTCCGCGGAGGCCCTTTTTCTTTGCCCTGACATGACCTGACACGAAGCCCTGCGAAACGATGAAGCCGAAGACTGAAGACCGCCCCGCCACAAAGGCCACCAAGACCATGACAGGCGCCCAGCTTGTCATTGAGGTTCTGAAGGCCCAGGGCGTGGACACGATGTTTGGCTATCCCGGTGGCGCGGTGCTGCCGATCTACGACGCCCTGTTCGGCGAGCCCTCCATCCGTCACATCCTCGTGCGCCACGAACAAGGCGCCGGACACGCCGCAGAGGGCTATGCTCGCTCGACCGGCAAGTGCGGTGTTGCGCTGGTCACCTCGGGCCCCGGGGCGACCAACATGGTGACGCCCATCGCGGACGCCATGATGGACTCGATCCCCATGGTGGTGATCACCGGCCAGGTGCCGACGCATCTGATCGGCACGGACGCCTTCCAGGAGTGCGACACGGTTGGGATCACGCGCTGCTGCGCAAAGCATAATTACCTCGTGACCGATGTGGATGACCTCGCGCGCGTGCTGCATGAGGCGTTTCTGGTGGCCACCAGTGGGCGGCCTGGTCCCGTGGTTGTCGACATTCCCAAGGACATCCAGTTCGCCAGCGGCATCTGGGTCGACAAGGAGGATGTGGCCCGGCGCACTTATCGCCCGCGCACCAAACCCAAGGATGAGCGGATCGACCAGGCCGTTGCCCTGATGGCCAAGGCCAAGCGCCCTGTCTTCTACACGGGCGGCGGCGTCATCAATTCCGGTCCGCGCGCTTCTGAGTTGTTGCGCGAGCTGCAGGCCGCCACCGGCTTTCCGGTCACCTCTACCTTGATGGGCCTCGGCGCCTTCCCTGCCAGTCACCCGGACTGGCTCGGCATGCTGGGGATGCATGGCTCCTATCAAGCCAACAATGCGATGCACGATTGCGACCTGATGATCTGTGTCGGCGCGCGATTCGATGATCGCGTGACGGGGCGCATCGATGCCTTCTCGCCGGGCTCGAAGAAGATCCACATCGACATTGATCCGAGCTCGATCAACAAGGTGATCCGCGTGGATGTGCCCATCGTGGCCGATTGCGAGGAAGCCTTGGAGGCCATGCTCAAGGCGTGGAAGAGGCTCAAAGGCAAGCGTCAGGACCTCGCGCCCTGGAAGGCCGAGATCGATACCTGGCGTGCGCGCGACTGCTTTGCGTTTGGAGACAGCAAGGACGCGATCAAGCCGCAATACGCTGTCGAGCGCCTGTATGAGCTGACGAAAGACCGCGACACCTACATCTCAACAGAGGTCGGCCAGCACCAGATGTGGGCGGCCCAGCATTACCATTTCGAAGAACCCAATCGCTGGATGACCTGTGGCGGGCTCGGCACGATGGGCTATGGCTTGCCCGCCGCTGTGGGTATCCAGGCCGCCCATCCCGACGCACTTGTCATCGACATTGCCGGCGAAGCCAGCGTGCAGATGGTGATGCAGGAGGTCTCCACCGCCGTTCAGCACAAGCTGCCGATCAAGGTGTTTATCCTGAACAATGAGTGGATGGGCATGGTGCGCCAGTGGCAGGAATTGCTCCATGGCGAGCGCTACAGCCACTCCTATTCAGAGGCGCTGCCGGACTTTGTAAAACTGGCGGAAGCTTATGGAGCGAAGGGCATCGTCTGCGACGATCCCGGCGAGCTTGACGCGAAAATAACGGAAATGATCGACCATGATGGACCTGTCATCTTCGACTGCCGGGTCACGAAGGAAGAAAACTGCTTGCCCATGATCCCTTCGGGGGCGGCGCACAATGAAATGATCCTTGGCGAGATTCAGGGTGATGAAATCGGCGAAGACGGAAAGAGGCTGGTGTAGTGATGTTGAGACTTGTGAAAACTGCGGATAAGCCCCGCCCCGCTGCCGGCCTCACCATGGGTGGCCGCCCGCCCGAGCGCTCTCCTAGCGCTGCGCCAGGCCTGACCTATGCCCAGGCGTTTGCCCAGGCGCCTCAGGTTACGGAGCGCCCTGCGCTGCGCGTTATCTCGGGTGCCGCGGGAAGCTGAACACAGGGTTTCGGCTCTCGGACACGGTGCTTGAGCCGCTGGCGACTTTTGGTGTTGCAGCGGCAGCTTCTGACATGTCAAAACCGCGCAAAATCTGGCGCGTAAGGACTGCGATCATGGGCACTCAATCGGTCCTGAACAGGATAGAACATGAGCCGGACGCGCTCGCATCGGAGGGGGGTGCGATTGACTACTGCGCAGCCTGCGAAAACTCGATGACCAAATCCAGCGGCGACCAGTCCGCAGAAAAGCCATGACCGACACACCCCTTCCCGCACCGGCCTCGGCCTATGACATGACCCATGATGACGAGGCGCTGGAAAAGCGTACGCTCGCCGTCATGGTCGACAATGAGCCGGGCGTATTGGCCCGGGTGGTGGGCCTGTTCTCGGCGCGCGGCTACAACATTGAAAGCCTCACCGTGGCGGAAGTGGACCGCTCGCGCCATCGCTCCCGGATTACCATCGTCACACGCGGCTCGGCGCACACGCTGGAGCAGATCGAGGCCCAGCTCTTGCGCCTGGTGCCGGTCGATCAGGTGGTCGACATCACCAAGTCCAAGCGCGGCGTGGAGCGCGAGTTGGCCTTGGTGAAGGTGGCCGGCAAAGGCGCGGACCGGGTCGAAGCCATCCGCATGGCCGAGATTTTCCGGGCCAACGTGATCGATACCACGTCCGAGAGTTTCGTGTTCGAGATCACCGGCGCGAGCGAGAAGATCGACCAGTTCCTTGAACTCATGGTGCCTTTGGGCCTCGTCGAGGTCTCCCGCACAGGGGTCCTCTCCATCCGGCGCGGGAAGGAAAAGGGATGACCGCGCCCGCGCCCTTCGAGCGAAACGTCTGGTCCGTCTTCGGCGTGCCGATCGACGCCGTGACGCTCGATGAGGCGGAGGCGCGTGTGCGCAATGCGGTGGAGACGCGCGAACGGCTGTCTTTCGTCACGCCAAATTTGAACTGGGTGATGCGGGCCCTGCGTGAGCCTGAAGCAATGCGCCAAATGCAGGAGGCCGATCTTAGCCTCGCCGACGGGACGCCTGTTGTGTGGCTCGCCCGCCAGCTCGGCGCGCCGATCCCAGAGCGGGTTGCAGGCTCGGACCTGTTTGACCGGCTGCGCCGCAAGGTGCCGGGCCAGAAGCCGATCCGTGTCTTCTTCTTCGGAGGCCGCGCTGGCGCCGCAGATGATGCAAATGCGAAACTCAACCGCGAGGATGGCGGCCTGATTGGCTGCGGCGCGCTCAATCCAGGGTATGGCCCAGTCGATGAAATGGCTGCGCCGGTGATCTTCCAGACCATCAACCGTGCGCGGCCCGATTTCGTCGTTGTCAGCCTCGGCGCTGCAAAAGGCCAGGCGTGGATCTCGCGCTACCGACATCGCATAGAGGCACCTGTTATCGCCCATCTCGGCGCCGTGGTGGACTTTGTTGCAGACACAATCGAGCGTGCGCCGCCCTGGATGCAGCGCTCTGGCCTGGAATGGGCCTGGCGGATTTCGGCCGAGCCTGCCCTCTGGCGCCGTTATCTCGCCGACGGAGTTCGCCTCTTCGGCCTGATCCCCAACCGGCTCTGGGTCACCCAGCGCGATTTCAGGCATCTGAAATCGAAAGGACCTCTGAAGGCGGAAGGGATAAAAGGTACCGCAGGCTTTGACATCTCGCTCGCGGGTGATGCCACGTCAGACCATTTGAGTGCGTTGCGGCCCGTTCTGGCGCGCGCGTTGACCGCTCCCGGACCTGTACATATTGACGGCGCAGGTCTCGGCACCTTCGACACGAACTTTGCGGGCCTGTTGAACCTGCTTGACGTTCGCCTCACCGACCAGGGGCGCGCGCTTTCAATTGACGGCCTGTCGGCCCCACACCACGACATCCTCACCAGGATGA
>JBCBGD010000068.1:0-11400 GCA_038527085.1 Pseudomonadota bacterium
GAAGGGTTCACCGCGGCGATCAGCTCTCGCTGTCGGTGGCAGGCGAAGCTGTCCCGATGGCACCAGCCAGCACGCCCGTGATGACGGGAAGTCTGTTGCAGGTCTCCACCGACAAACCAACGCCCCGCACCGTCCGCCTTGCCCTGGCAAGCAACACCGGTTTCCGAGTGAGCCTTGAAGGAAAAGGTGCAGGCGCCTGGCGCGCTCACGCCCAGCTGGAAGGCGCAGGCCCCAGCGCCGCTACAGGCGCTCTTCAGCTGATGCCAGAGACGACTGTGCATGGGACCGGCGACACCGCCACGCTCATGATCGCAACCGAGCGCACAGCCGCGCGGCGGGGACCCCCGCAAGACCAGGCCCTTTATCTCTCCATCACGCTCGAACCGCAGGGTGACCACCCCGGGCTCGCGCCCATCATAAAAGTGCAGCCCTACACCTGATTTCGCTTCCGAAATTAGCATTTGGCTAAACCGCGCCATGCTTGTTCCGGCACGTGATCCGCTTCAATGCCCTCTCCTTCGCGCTTGCACTGAGCGCGCTTCTCCACGCGCAAGGCGCCGCCGCCGATATTGAAGACCGGCCAGGCTTTCGCGTTCTGGGCGCCGTGGTCGTGTGGAGCGCGGACTCTGGCGGCAGCGCACCGCGCGTTGTCGATTTCATGATCGACACGGGCAGCGGCGCGGGCGGCGACACCGACCTGATCGCGGAGGATACCCACACCGTGGTTACAGGCACCTTGTTGTCGACCATGGGCGCGCCCGCTTCGGCCGGCACCATGCCGTTCAGGATCGAAGACACAGCCAGCGGCGACTTCATCACCGACACGAATTCCGATGGCATCACCAATGCCGATGACAGTTTCTCGCCTCTGGAGCTGACCGCCAGCACAGGCACGCGGGTGGACGGCACCACATCGCGCTCGAGCTTCTATGTCGCCTCCAACGTGCCCTTCTCGATTGATGCCCAGAGCCAGTTTGGCGGGCCCAACACGGACCTCGTGTTCCTGTTCATCACCAGCCTGGACATGGAGGTGACCCTGAGCGGGGATGACGGTCTCGCCTTTGGCAGCCAGGCGCAATATCCGCATACTGGCGGCCCAAAGGGCGGTGTCACATCCTTTCCGAATCTCCTCAGCTTATTGCCCGGCCGGAATGTTTTCACGGGCAACCAGCGCACCGCGGCGGGGCCTGGCTCGATCGCAGACCAATCGGTGCGCTTTGACCTTGCCTATTCCGTCGGCTCGCAAAGCCTGCAGGGCTACGACCTGTCTCTGGGTACCTTCGATTTCGAAGTGGAAATCACCTACACGGTGTTCATTCCCTGACGGCTGGTCACGCCCGCTTGGCCCAGTTCACGCCAGCGCGCGCGGCCATGAAACCGGTAAACGCCTCGGCGAGCGATAACACATCGCTTTTCACCTGTCCGCGATAGCGGCTGCCGAAGCCATGGGTGCTGTTGAGCTCGCGGCGCTCCAGATCGCGCGAGAGCGACAGACGCTGGCGAATCGGATCCGAGAACGCCCGCCCGTGCCAGTCAGTGCGCAGCGTGTCCAGCGTACGCTTGTGGCTGCGCGAGCGCGGCGAGAAGCGTGTGCAGACCACAAACTGGCGCGTGGGGATGGAGGACGGCGTCACGCCGAGCCATCCGCTCATGGAAGGGTGGGCCAGCCAGCGCAGGAATTGGTGCACACCCCAGACTGACAAGGCCTCGGCCAGGGTCGGGGTGACGTAATAATCGGCGAGTTTGAGGGCGGCCCGGCAGAGGGCAGACACGTGCGGTGGGCAATCGATGATCACCAGGTCCGCGCTTGCACGAGCCAACTGCGAAGCTTCGAGGAAACGCTCGGCGAGTTCATCGCCGATTTCGAACCATCCATCACCGGGACTGCGCTCCAGGTGCGGCTCCAGAAAGCGCATGCCGGGATGGGCAGGCAGGAGCGAGATCCAGCCACCGGGTTTGTCGCGCTCGCGCTTGTAGACCAGCTCTTCCACGACGGTGGAGTTTCGCGTCTCGACCACGTCCTTGAGCGACAGGTCCTTCTGTTCCGCGATGGGAAGGAAGTGATCGAGCACGGCCGCCACGCCTCGCCCTTGGTTCAGCTCACGCTGGACGCCATCGCTGGTCAGCAGCGTTTCAGACAGGTTGGCCTGGGCATCGAAGTCGCAGAGCAGGATGTTGAGGTCATAGCGATAGGCGAGGCCCTCGGCGAGCATGAGCGCCGTGGTCGATTTGCCGACTCCGCCTTTCAGATTGGCGACCGCCACGATGGGGGGACCATCGGACATCCGTGTTTCCTCACCTTCCCAGACCCGACTCTCAATCACAGAAGTTCAAGATGTCCAAACGGACCAGTGGGGATTGGTGTGTGCGTCGTCACAAAAAGACCCGCAAAGCGCTTGCCTTGCGGGTCTCCGGTCAATCTGAATTCGAGCCTTACTCGGGTGAGTATGGCAGCGAAGAGTGGTGAAGGTTGATCTTCAGATCACCATTCTCGTCAGCAATGTATCCAAAAGAGAATTCGACCTTGGTCTCGTTTCCGTCTGGGCCGGTGAAGAAATAGTTGCCCATGGACATGGCTGAGTCAGTGTCGGTGAAGATCAGCACGTCATCCCAACGCACGTTGGTCCAACCGCTGATCGCGAAGCCTTTGTCTTCCGTGCCTTCCTGCCCGATGAAATAGGACAGGGCTTCGTCGAACGTCTCACGGAACTGATCGTCCGCCGCGAGGGTCGGCTTGAACATCACGGGGCTTTCGCCATACGCATAGAGCGTGTCGATGTGCTCGCGAGCACGTGCTTCGAAATCACCTCTTGCCGTGTGTGTGGAGGCAATGGCCACAATGCCGTCGCCCCAGGCTTCCTGAGCGGCGAGCACTTCAGCTTCGGTGACACCCATCTTGGAGTCCATCGATGCGCGGTCAGCGTGTGCGCAAGCGGCGAGGGAAACCAGTCCAGCGGCGAGAAAAAGGTGTTTCATAAATCTTCTCCTATTCTGTTGGTACTGCGCAAAAAGTAGGCTCGGTTTCGGCACCAACAAGCCGAACTGCGCTTCGTTTTTTGCGATGCCGTCGATAATAAAAAACTATGGAACTAACCACAAATGCAAAGAGTGGCTATGAGTTAAGGCACAACTCTCCAGCCCGCGAGACCCAAATGTTTTCAAAATCCATTTCGCTTTGCGCCGCAGTCATTGCCCTTTCTGCGGGCACAGCATCAGCCCAGTCGCTCACAGGTAATGTTGGCTCGGCTGGCGTCACCGATGGCGAACACGGCATCGAAGGCCGCATCGGTATCGACGATGAGAACAATGCTGGCGCGCGTGTGCACTATGACCACTCCTTCTCCGATTGGTACCAGCTGCGCCTGATCGGCTCGTTCAGCCAGCCCGATGGCGAGGACTGGGACTTCAGCGCCTTCACGGTCGAGAACTGGTTCCAATGGAGCGAGGAAGCCGATGACAATTCCGGCTTTAATGGCGGGTTCCGCTTCGCCTATGCCTTCGCCGACGATGGCGGGCCAGAAGAGGCAGAAGTGCGCCTGACCGCAACGGACAAATTCTCCGATGGCTGGGAATGGCGCGGCAACCTGATCGGCGAGATGGAAGCCGGTGATGGCAGCGAAGGCGGCGTTTCCATCGAGGCGCGCGCACAGATTTCCCGCGCTATCAACGTGAACGCCCTCGGGACGACCGACTGGCGCTGGGGTCTTGAGTATTTCAGCGAACTCGGGAACACGCGCGACATCCCCGATCTTGAAGATCAAGCCCATCAGATCGGGCCCGTGGTCAAGATCGGCTGGGACAATGGCGTGTTTGTGCAATCGGCCATCCGCGTCGGCCTGACGGACGGGTCTGACGACACAATGGCGAAATTCTTCATCGGTCGCGAATTCTGACACCCGGGCTGCCAGGCCACAAAGTTTCACAGGCCGTCGCGGGCGCTGCGGTTTCATTCGCGCGGCAAACCCTCTACACAATGGGGCAGACTGAAGGAGTGCCCCATGGAGCGCGAAGAAACCCTGCGCCTCGAAGCGTATTTGAAAGAAAAGCTGCATCCCGGACTGCGTCTCGTGGCCCGAGACAAGACCGACGACAGTGTCGAAGTGTATCTCGGCGCCGAGTTCCTGGCCGTCGTGTACAAAGACGTTGATGAAGGCGAGACGTCGTACCAGTTCCAGATGTCTGTGCTCGCCGAAGACCTTGAAGGCTAGGGGGCCCATTCTCCTTTCCGCGAAAAACCTGACCAAGCGCTTTGGCGACACTCCCGCCGCCGATCAGGTGTCATTCGATCTTGAGGCTGGCGAGACCCTGGCCCTGATCGGCCCCTCAGGCTGCGGAAAAACCACCACGTTGAAATTGCTCAATCGCTTGGTCGAGCCCGATTCCGGCGAAGTCTATCTCGTCGGAGAAGCAGCCCATGCGGTGAGCGCCCACGACTGGCGTCGCCGCATGGGCTACGTCATCCAGTCTGCGGGCTTGTTTCCCCATCTCACGCTGGATGAGAACGTCGCCATCACGCCGCGATTGCTGGGCTGGAGCGAGGCAGAGATATCCGGCCAACTCGACCGGCTGTTTGATCTGATTGGCCTTCCAAGGCAGAGTTACGGTGCGCGCACGCCCAGCGAACTGTCAGGCGGCCAGGCCCAGCGTGTGGGCCTTGCGCGGGCTCTGGCCGGCAATCCAGACATCGTGCTCATGGATGAGCCTTTTTCCGCCCTCGATGCCATGACGAAGGACGGCCTGATCGACGACGTAGCCCGGTTGCGCGAGGAGATTGGTTTCGCCGCGGTCATCGTCACCCATGATTTCGCCGAAGCCCTGAGGTTTGCCGACAGGATCGCAGTGATGGATCGCGGCAGGATCATCCAGATCGGACCTGCCGGGGATCTCATGTCCCATCCCGCAAACGAGACCGTGGCCCAGCTGCTCGAAGCGCCCAAGCGCACGGCCGCCGCCGTGTCCGCGGCGTTTGGGGAGGCCTGACATGTTTGCCGAAGAGCTTGCCGTCTTTCCGAGCCGTTATGCGGGTCACCTGACACTATCCCTCGCGGCAATCGCGACAGGGCTCCTCGTCTCCATCCCCCTTGGCATCCGCGCGGCAAGCTCACCACGCCTGGCAGGGCCAGCGCTCGGCGCCGCAAGCCTCGTCCAGACCATTCCAGGTATTGCCCTGCTCGCCCTGATGGTGCCCGTGCTGGGCGGCCGGATCGGCTTCTGGCCCGCTTACACGGCACTCGCGCTCTACTCCATCCTGCCCATCCTGCGAAACACGATTGTGGGCCTTCAGGGCATTGATGGCCGGTTGAAGGAAGCCGCCCTCGGCGTCGGGATGACCGCCCGCCAGAGCCTGACGCGGGTCGAATTGCCCATCGCCGCGCCCGTCATCGTTGCGGGATTGCGCACGGCCAGTGTCTGGGTGGTCGGCGCGGCGACTTTGTCGACACCCGTGGGCGCTGAAAGCCTCGGCAACTACATCTTTCAGGGCCTGCAGACCCGCAATTGGGGCGCGGTGCTTTTCGGATGCTTCGTGTCTGCGGGTCTTGCACTGGTCCTGGATCAGACGATCCGGCTGTTTGAGTTGTCGGCTGAGCAGCGCTCGCGCAGACTGGCGCTGTTTGGCGTTGCCGGGCTTGGCCTGATCCTCGCCCCGCTGGTGCTCACTCTCACCTCTCCGGGCCAAAGCCAGAGGCTGGATCGCGACTTCTCAGTCATCTCCCAGCCGCTGGAAGGGCGCACGATCACCATCGCGGCGAAATCCTTCACTGAGCAGTACATCCTGACCGACCTGATCGCCCAGCGCCTCGAGGCCGAGGGCGCGCGTGTGGATGTGCGCGAAGGGCTCGGCTCTGCCATCGCGTTCGACGCGGTCGCGCGCGGCGAGATTGACCTCTCCATCGATTACACCGGTACGATCTGGGCCACCTTGATGGAGCGCGAAGACGTGCCGCCGCGGGCTGTCATGTACGCTGAGACTTCAGCCTGGCTGCTGGAAGAACACGGCGTCCTTGCATTCGCGCCCCTTGGCTTCGAAAACGCCTATGCCTACGCCATGACCCAGGAGGGCGCGGCTGCAAACGGGATCGAAAGTGTCGGCGACCTTGCAGGCTCAGGCCTGACTGTGGCCAGCGATCCGGAGTTCTTCGGACGGCCTGAATGGACCCGTACGCGCGACATTTACGGCCTTGGCGACCTGCCCACACGCGGCATGGAGTCGACCTTCATGTACGAGGCGGTTTCCAACGGCGAGGTCGATGTGATCACAGCCTACACCACCGATGGGCGGATCGATGCCTATGATCTCAAGCTGCTTGACGAGCCCGCTGGCGCCCTGCCGCCCTATGACGCCTTTATCCTGCTGAGCCCGGATGCAGCCAGCGATCGGGCGCTCCACGCCGCGCTTGCCCCTCTCGCCAGCGCGATCTCCAACCAGGCCATGCGCCAAGCCAACGGAAAGGTCGATATTGAGCGCGAAAGTGTTCGCGAGGCGGCGACATGGCTCAATGTGGAAACCGTACGCTGATTAGCCCGCAAGCAACCCCTGCTGGTCTTCGAACGGGTCGTGCTCGGCCACGAGGTGGCCTGGCGCAACCTCGACCAGCTCGGCGCGGTATTGCTCCGCATCCGGATCGTCGACAATGCGCGATTTCAGAAAGCGTAGCGGCGCGCGGGTGTCCATAGGGCTCGGCAGGTCGCCGACCAGCTTGACCCGCTCGCGTGCGCGTTCGGAGGCAGGATCGGGCATCGGTACGGCGCTGATCAGCGCGCGGGTGTAGGGGTGGCGCGCGTCCTCGTAGATCGTGTCGCGGTCTGCCAGCTCGACCACACGGCCGAGGTAGAGCACCATGACCCGGTGGCTGATTTCGCGCACCACTGAGAGGTCGTGGCTGATGAAGATCATCGACAGGCCAAATTCCTTCTGCAGTGTGATCAAGAGATCAACCACTTGGGACTGGACTGAGACGTCGAGCGCCGAGACCGCCTCGTCGCAGATGACCAATTTCGGCTCGAGAATCATGGCGCGGGCGATACCGACGCGCTGGTTCTGCCCGCCGGACAGCTCGTGCGGATAGCGGTTGATCAGTGCCGGATCGAGGCCGACTTTCGGCAGGATTTCGCGCACCTTCGCCTCGCGGGCGGCCGCATCAAGCTGCGGGGCGTGCACGCTCAACGGTTCGGCAATCGACCGGCCGATGGTCATGCGCGGATCGAGGCTGGCAAGGGGATCCTGGAACACGATCTGGAGGTCGTCGCGCAGACCGCGCATCTCCGCCTTTGATGCGCTGGAGATGTCCTTGCCGAGCCAGGCCACAGCCCCGCCCGTCGGAGGCACAAGTTTCAGCACGGCCCGTGCGAGCGTCGACTTACCGCACCCGGATTCTCCGACCACGCCCAAGGTCTCGCCGGGTCGCAGGTCGAAGCTCACTCCGTTCACCGCGCGCAAGGGCTTGGTCTTCGGAAAGACACCGCCTCCGACTTTCACCGGAAAGTAGACCTCCATATCGCGCACGCGCAGCGTTGGCTCCACATCCGATCCGGGCGCCGCGCCAAGGCTGGGACGACCCTCGCGGTTTGGCTGGTCGATCCGCGGGACCGCGTCGAGAAGCATCTTCGTGTAGTCGTGCTGTGGTCTGTAGAAGATGTCCTCCACGCCGCCATGCTCGACGATTTCCCCATGCCGCATCACCACAACCCGGTCACACATGCGCGCGACCACGCCCATGTCGTGGGTGATCAGAATGATCGATGTACCGGTCTCGCGCTTGAGCTCATCCATCAGGTCGAGCACCTGGGCCTGGACAGTCACATCGAGCGCCGTCGTCGGCTCATCGGCAATCAGCAGCTCGGGCCCGCAGACCATGGCGATGGCGATCATGACACGCTGGCGCATCCCACCCGACAGCTCGTGGGGATACTGGTCCATCCGCCGGGCGGCTTCTGGAATGCGCACATTCTCAAGCCAGTCGACGCAAAGCTTGTTCGCCGCCTCGCCCTTGATGCCCTTGTGAAGCGCGAGGATCTCCCGCATCTGCGCGCCGACTGTCATGTGCGGCGTAAGTGACGTCAGCGGATCCTGGAAGATAATCGACATGCGCGCGCCGCAGATCTCGCGCATCTGGGCCCGGCTTGCCGTCAGCAGGTTTGTGCCGTGAAAGCTGATTTCGCCGGTCGCGGTGCCGTTCTCTGCAAGTAGCCCCATGGCCGCCAGGGCGGACTGGGATTTGCCGGACCCACTTTCGCCCACGATGCCAAGGCATTCTCCCTCCGCTACCTCAAAGGACGTGCCGCGCACGGCCCGCACGGGCCCGTCGGGCGTGTCGAAAGTTATGGTCAGGTCGCGGACGGAGAGGATCGGTTCAGTCATGGATTTGCATGGGTGGCAAACGCGCCCGGAATGTCAATTCTCCCCACTGTCAGAGCCGATTGCCCCAACGCCATCCTTGAACCCGCCCCGCGCGCGTGTTCATTCTTTCATCAATCGCCATTTCAGAGCGCCGGAGGACCCTGCCATGCCCGTGATGAGTTTCCTGACCACCTGTATCTTTGACCATGGCGCAGTCAATCAGCTGCCCGCGGTCCTGAAAGGGCTCGGCGTGTCGAAGCCCTTCATCGTCACCGACCCCGGCATCAAGGCCGCGGGCCTGCTGGACAAAATCACAGACGTGCTGAGCGAAGCCCCGGCAGGCGTCTTCGCCGAGACAGAGCCCAATCCGTCCGAGCGCCAGGCGGGCGAAGTCGTCGACGCCTATAAGCGCTCCGGCGCGGACGGGCTGATCGCGCTCGGCGGAGGTTCCAGCATGGACATGGCCAAGATCGCCGGCCTGATGGCGACCCATAAAGGCCCTTGGGAAAAGTACGCTGCCAAGACCGGCGGGGCCAAGCATATCGGCAAGATCCCGCCGCTGGTCGCGGTCCCGACCACGGCGGGCACGGGCTCGGAGGTTTCCGTCGGTGCCGTCGTTATCATGGACAATGGCACCAAGGAAACCTTCGTCTCGCCAAACCTGATCCCGGCCACGGCGATCTGCGACCCTGACCTGACGCTCGGCCTGCCAGCCCACCTCACTGCTGCCACAGGGATGGACGCGGTCACCCATTGCATCGAGGCAGTCCTCACGCCCGCCATCAATCCCCCGAGCGAGGCGATCGGCTATGACGGCGCACACCGCGCGGTCGGCAATGGCTGGCTGAAGCGCGCCGTGGCCGATGGCTCCGATCCCGAGGCCCGCTTCCACATGATGATGGCGAGCTATGAGGGCGCGCTCGCCTTCACCAAGGGCCTCGGCGGGGTCCATGCCCTGTCCCACGCCACCGGCCGGCTGGAGGCGAAGAAGCTCCACCACGGCACGCTCAACGCGATCTACCTGCCGCCGATCCTGCGCGCCCACCGCGGCAGCTCTGACGAGAAGTACGCCCGCCTCGCCTTCGCCATGGGCCTGTCCCAGGGCGCCGATCTCGCCGACGCCATCGAAAAGCTGAACCAGGACATCGGCATCCCGGCAAGGCTCTCCGACATCGGCGTCGACGCCGCAGACGGTCCGGGCATCGTCGACTATGCCCTCACCGACCTGGCCCACCACGGCAATCCCAGCGCGATTGACCGGGCAAAGTACGAGGCGATCTTCGAAGAGGTACTCTAAGCCCCTTTTCTCATCTCGCCGCCTGGAAACTGTCCGCCTGGGCCTGTTTCCAGTAGGCGGCGAGGTGTGTGGCCTCGGCATCATCGACCAGCGCGCCCGGCGCGAGCAGCCCGAACGCCTGATCCAACGGCATGGCCGTGTCTTCGGTCACCCTGTGCATCACCATGTGTGGCTGAAGCTGATCAGGATGGTCCACGCCCGCTGCCACCACAACATCCATCAGCGCCTTCACCGTGTTGCGGTGAAACGCGGCGACCCGGTCGGCCTTGTCAGGGATGACGAGCCCGCGCTGGCGGCCGGCATCGGTGGTGGCTATGCCCGTCGGGCAGGTGTTTTCATGGCAGTGCAGCGACTGGATGCAGCCGAGCGAGAACATGAAACCGCGCGCCGAGTTCACCCAGTCCGCGCCGATCGCCAGCGTCGCGGCCAGCTGGAAGGATGAGAGCAGCTTGCCCGAGGCGGCCAGTCGGACCTCCTCCTTGATGCCGGCCCCGACCAGCGCGTTTCGCATCAAGATCAGCCCGTTGCGCAGCGGCATGCCGACATGGTCCTGGAACTCAGCCGGCGCCGCGCCGGTCCCGCCTTCGGCGCCATCGACCACCACAAAATCAGGCCGGATTCCGGACTGGAGCGAGGCTTTCACAATGGCGAGCGCTTCATGGGGCTGGCCGACGCAGAGCTTGATGCCGACCGGCTTGCCGCCAGACAGATCTCGCAGCTGGGCGATGAAGTCCATGAGGCCCAGCGGCGTTGAAAAGGCCGAATGGCTCGCCGGGCTGTAACAGGTCTCACCGACCGGGATCCCGCGCGCTTCGGCGATCTCGTTCGTGACTTTTTCCCCGGGCAAAACCCCGCCCTTGCCGGGCTTTGCGCCCTGGCTGAGCTTGATCTCGATCATCTTGACCTGGTCGTCGCCCGCCACGTCCCTGAAACGCTCTGGATCGAAGGAACCATCCCCGGCGCGCGAGCCGAAATAGCCCGAGCCCAGTTCGTAGACGAGGTCGCCGCCGCCAGCCTTGTGATACCGCGAGACCCCGCCCTCGCCCGTGTCGTGGTAGAAGCCGCCCTTCGCTGCGCCGCGGTTGAGCGCCTCGATGGCCTTTGCGCCGAGCGAGCCATAGCTCATGGCGGAGATGTTGAAGACGCTGGCCGAATAAGGCCGCGCCGTGCCTGGCGCACCGACGCGCACGCGGGGGTCGTCACCATCCCGATTGCCCACGGAGATCGAATGGTTGATCCATTCATAGGGCGGCTTGTCGATGTCCAGAAGCGTGCCGAAGGGCTCCACGGAGCTCACATCCTTGGCCCGGCGGTACACCATGGCGCGGGTTTCATGGTCGAAGGGGCGACCTTCAGTTTCGCTCTCGACGATGTAGGAGCGCAGGAAGGGGCGCAGCGCCTCGCCGAGCCAGCGCACACGGCCAATCAGCGGGAAATTCCGCCAAATGGTGTGGCGCGTCTGGACAAGGTCAAAGAGTCCGAAGGCCGTGATGATGGAGAAGATCGCCAGGACCAGATGCGCGACGATCCCTTGCGTGGCCACGGCCCACCAGGCCGCCAGCGCCGTTGCGGCCAACACAATCCAAAGCGGCAGAAATCGCATGCAGAACAGCCCCAAAACCAATGTGCCTCAACCTCTTAGCGAGGTGGGTAAGCTTGTGCCAGCACCAGTCTCCGCAGAGGCATTTGTGTTTGATCCCGTATCGCTGCACTCACATGGATCGCGCTCAGGGCTTTTTTGATTGTTCTCCGCTTCGGCTTCGCC
>JBCBGD010000069.1:0-6561 GCA_038527085.1 Pseudomonadota bacterium
ACGCCGAGGCCTGACCCGCATCCCGCCTGCATGGTTCGTCTCCGCTCACCATGAGGCTGACATCAGAGCTGAGGCTCAAACCCCGCAGCCCGCCGGGACTGCCGACGCTGGTGCTGGATCAACCGCCACGCAGCCTTGAGCGCGTTCTATCGCGAGGCGAAGCCGAAGCGGAGAACAAACAAAAAAGCCCGCCCGTGCTGGTCTTGCCAAGTCGCACTTCTGACCATATTGTTTATCAATAAGTCCGAGGGAGCCTGCTGCCATGAACCATCTCACCGCCGACATTGTCCGCCTCACCAGCAGCGAGGTGGATCTGAAGATCATGAGCGGGGACAATATGCACGTCCTGCAATGGCGCCGGCGCATGTTCTGGGACGATGTGCTGCTGGACGGAAAGCTCCAGGCGCGCAGCACAGGGCTCTGGGGCCGCGAGAAAGTCTATGGCCTCGTCTTCGGGCGCGATGAGACAGGAGATGGCGGTACGCGCGTGATGCTGATCGTTGATCCGCGCGATCTGGATTGGTCTGGCATGGGTGACAAGATCGCCGGCGTGCGGGTCGAGACCGCCAATGGCCCGCTCCTGGCTTATGGGACGCTTGATCCCAAAAGCCTTGAAAAACCGGGCACCTTTGCCGACTGGATGAAAAAGCAGATGGGGATGGAGTGGTAGCCGGACCCAGAATCCGCTAGGCGACGGGGAAACGCTGACAAAGGGCATCGCCGCCATGAAATTCTTCGTCGACACCGCCGACACCGCCGCCATCAAAGAGCTCCAGGCCACGGGCCTGATCGATGGCGTGACCACCAATCCGTCTCTCGTGGCCAAGTCGGGCCGCCCCTTCCAGGACGTGATCGCTGAAATCTGCGAGATCGTTGACGGGCCTGTCAGCGCTGAAGTGGTCGCCACCGACCACGAGACCATGCTCGCCGAGGGCCGCACACTGGCGAAGATCGCTGACAATGTGGCGGTGAAAGTGCCGCTCACGCTGGACGGGCTGAAGACCTGCCGCGCGCTCGCCGATGAGGGCACGGCCGTGAATGTCACGCTCTGCTTTTCGGCCAACCAGGCCCTGCTCGCGGCCAAGGCGGGCGCGGCCTACATCTCGCCCTTCATCGGCCGGCTGGACGATATCCACATTGACGGGATGGAACTGATCTCCGAGATCCGCACCATCTATGACAACTACATGTTCGACACGGAAATCCTCGCCGCCTCGATCCGCTCGCCCAACCATGTGAAGTTGTCGGCCATGATGGGCGCCGATGTCGCCACCGTGCCACCAAACGTGCTGACGGGTCTGGTCAAGCACCCGCTCACGGACAAGGGCCTGGCGGCCTTCCTCGCCGATGCCGAGAAGGCTGGCGTGAAAGTCTAGCGGGTCCCAACAAGACCGTAATCTTCCACAGGCGCGCCGCGTGCGCGCCCCATTCCCGCCGCGCCGGCCGCCAACCCTGCAATCTCGCGAAAAAAATGATTGCAAGGAGATTGGCCGATGACATCCACGGTCGACACGTCCAACGCGCCGCCGCTCGGCGGGCCGTCTGGACCCAACCCGTTCGAGCGCCTGATGCCCAAGCGCTCGGCGGGCTTGAAACTCATCCTCGTCTGCGCGCTGGCGCTGCTCATGGCGATCCCGGCCCTCTTCGTCTACGGCGTCGTCGCCGAGCGAACGTCCGGCCAGGCACGGGCCATTCAGGAGGTCTCCGAAAAGGTCGGCGGCAACCAGATGGTGATGGGTCCTTTCCTCGCCGTGCCCTATGCCCGCACGCCCAATCCGGACAAGCCAAACACGGTGGTCTATGGCCACGCCATCGCGTTTGCCGAGAGCGGCGAAGTGCAAGCCGATGTGATCGTGGAGGAGCGAAAGCGCGGCATCTATCTGGTGCCAGTGTTCAGCGCCGATCTTGAGTTCGAGGCGCAGTTTGACCCCGCCGCCCTGCGCGATGCGATCCCTGAGGATGCAACGCCGATCTGGGCCGATGCGCGCATCTATTCCGGCGTCCAGGACACGCGCGGCCTGCGCGGCGGGCTGAGCCTCACCGCGGGAGGTGGCGCTCTGGCGGTCGAGCCTGCCCCCTCCGGCGGGCACTACGACCAGAGCCAGTACCAGCCCGTGCCGCCTTCCAACTTTTCGCTCGCCGCGGCGGAGAATCCCGCGCTTGAAGACCGCGAAGCGCCTTTCACTGTGCGCCTTGCGTATCAACTCTCCGGCGCTGAGCGGTTCGCCATCGCGCCGTTTGCGAAGAACACAAGCGTCGCGATGACGAGCAACTGGGACCATCCGAGCTTCACGGGCGGTGTCCTTCCGCTCGGCCATACAGCCAGCGACGATGTCCCTGGCTTCGACGCAACCTGGGAGGTGCCTTATCTCGCGCGCGGCATTCCGGGCGCTGGCCCGCGCATCGACCTCTACCAATTCTCGAACTGGAATACGCGGGACATGGCGGTGCGCTTTGTCCGCCCGGCCAATCCGTATCAGAGCGTTGAGCGGGCCCTGAAATACGCCGCCATGTTCATCGGCTTTGTCTTCCTGGCCTACTTCCTCTTCGAGATCACACAGAAGGCGCGTGCACACCCGGCCCAGTACGTGCTCGTCGGCCTGGCACAGAGCATCTTCTATCTGCTGCTGCTGGCCTTTGCCGAGCGGATGGGCTTCGACCTCGCCTTCGCCATCGCTGCGTCGATGACGGTTGGGCTGATCTCGCTCTATTCGGTCAGCGTGTTCAGATCGCTCGCCACTGGGCTGAAGGCACTCGCCGCGCTCAGTGGCATTTATGGCCTGATCTATGTGTTGATGCGGGCCGAGGACCAGGCGCTTCTGGCAGGCGCAATCGCCAGCTTTGCCGCCATCGCGATCACCATGTTCATGACGCGCAATGTCCAGTGGTACGGGGACCGGGCTGCGGCGTAGCCTCCTTATCCGACGGGCAAGGCCGGGAAGCTAAGATCAGGTTTCCCGTTCAGCTCGTAGGCGACGAACTCTTTCAGCGCGTCGGTTACTTCCTGGCCGGGGCCTGCCAGGGCGTCGGGCTGGATCAGGGGGCCGAAGGTCAGGTCGAAGCGGGAGCGGCGCTTGTTGAGAAGCTCATGGAACAGTGTGATGTCACGCAGCTCGCCATTGATCTTGGAGAAGAGATAAAAGAGCCGCGAATTGCGCGCGCTGACGTTCAGCGGACAGATTGGCGCTTTCTGCTTTTTGGCGAGGCCGACCACCGTCGTGAACCAGGGCTGCTCCCACAGCGCACCATCGATCATGCGCGCGAGCTTGCCCGAAGGGAAAATCACCACGCACTTTTCCTGCGCGAAGGCTTCAGCCGCGCGGCGCAGGGTCTCGCGCGTCTTGGCGGGCGAGCGTTTGTCCATCAGCCATTCCACCGGAATGATCACGTCGGTGAAGCGCGGATTGACCCGCACCGCGTCGGCATTGGCAAACACCACAATATCCTGGCGCACGGCGCGCAGCGCATCCCAGACCGCGATGCCGTCGGCCAGTCCCGTGGGATGGTTGGCGGCAACGATCACGCGACCGGTCTCGGGCAGGTGCTGAATGCCGTCGGCGGATACGCGCATGTCCAGGCGCCCGGAGAGATAGTCGAAGGACTGCTCGCCATTCAGCGTCATCAAATGGTCGGCCATGGCGCGGGCATTGTCATAACCAAGGAGGCTGTAGAGCAGGGGGCGCACAACCGGCCAGGTCCAGTGACTGACAAAAGACGGGCACCGCTCCTGAATGAGCTCGTCCACGATGTGGAGATCGCTTTCCTCAACGCCGGCCAGGAACACCGCATTGTCAGCCAATTCGGTGCTGACGGTCTTGTTGTTCATCGCGGCGCTGCCTCTTGCGTGGAGAATCTTCATCGTAGCCTACGCCGGGCTGGGTTGAAACCATGGCAGGTGCATGCGGTGAAGTTCCTGCCCTGGCGCAGGCGCCATGCAAGAATCGCGCGATCAGTGGGCGGCGCCCGACGCGGGTCCTCCATTGGCCTGGATCGGCTGGAGATTGAAGTCCTCGCAAAGGGCGCGCTGGAAGAGCTTTGTGCGCTCGTCGACGATCTCCCGGTTCCACTCTGCCTGCTGCGCGAAGACGGCCGCCGTGCGGAAGTGATTGTGCACGCCTGCCTGGCACACAAGGCGCCGCTTGGTCTGGTAGACCTTGTTGCCCAGCGCCGAGTTGAGATCGGGCGGGACGAGGGCGAGGTTGCCGAGCTTCTGGACGTACTCACGCAGGATCCGCGCATCGGCGGTGAACTGCTTTTGCCAGTAGCTGTTGCTGCGCGGTTTGACGGGGAGAATGTGCTCGACTGTGACGTCATTGCGATGGACCCGCGTGACATTGGGGTGAAGCGCAATCTCCAGCTTCACCATCAAGGAGCGCAGGTACTTCGCCTTGGGATCGTGCTGGCCCAAAATCGCGTTGCGCATGGTTTCCTTGCGCTCAGGCGTCAACATAAGGGCGCGAAGGAACGCGTCGGGTGTTTCATTCGTCACCTTGTTGGCCAGCGCGCTGAAATGGCGGCGGCGATCGGCGCGCACGCCCTTGCGGTCATTGATCAGGTAGTAATACCAACTGAGGCGCTCGAGGGCGACCATGGCGTGGGCGACATTGGTGGGGTCATTGCGGAAACGACGAAGCAGGATCTGGGCGATATGGCGCCATTCCTCGACCTCGTGATCGACCAGTTGAAGCGAGAGCAAGGCCCTGTCGACGGCATCCTTTTCCGGGCCAGGTGGAAAGTCCGAGTCAGCCGCCGAAATCTCCCGGAAGATGCCCACATTGCCAGACAGGCGGGTGGACAGAAACTGGCGCGCTTCGGAGCGATCGGTGAACGAAGACAGGATGTCTGTCGTCATCGAGCGGTTCGATTGGCGGCCCTGGAGGATTTCCTTGCGCCAGGTCTTCAGGAAGTTGTCCATGCCGCGCTCGCCGAGGTCGGCCTCGACGGTGTCCCACATGTTCAGGAGGTCCGCGCGGTCTTCCTCGGACTCGCTGGCGAACTCGATGAGGGCGAACCTGACCACGTCTTCGCTGCGCAAGGGTCGGCCGCGGCTGTTGACGGTCTCGAACACGCGGAAAGGGTCTCCGGCGCGGGGCACCTCTACGCGAATGAACCGGCTGTCGTTAAGCAGGAATTGGAGAAAGGCGCGGAAAGTTTCCTCGCCCATGTCGCGCAAATGGGCATAGGCGCGCATGAAGTTTCGCTGCAGGCAGGCGTGGCTGTCTTTTTCCGGCAGCGGCGCATTGTGAAGCGCCTGCGAGCTGCCGAGCGGATAGATCCGCTGCGCGTAGAATTCCTGGTCGCCCCTATGCAGCGTCAGGCGAAAGCGCGCCTCAGTGCCAGCGATCGGGTCAGCAGGCTTGACGATGAACTGTCCGATCTGGTCGCGCACATGGCTGTTTTCCGTCAGTTCACGCGCCGCCAGCAGGATGAGTGTCATGGAGGTGAGACGTTGCTGGCCATCGACCACTTCGAGCCAGTCTGGCGCGTTGCGGTAAAGGATCACGGAGCCCATGAAATAGGGCGCCGGCGGCTCGCCCTGGCCATTCTCGGCCAGCGCGCCGAACAGGTCTTCCATCAACTGTTCGAACTCGGCAAGCTGCCATTCATAGCGCCGCTGATAGGGCGCCATGACGAGGACTTCAGGCTGCTGGAGCAGCGTGCCGAGGCTCGCCTCGCGAATGTCCATGTCCTGTCCCCAAAAATTTACGCGCGCGAAATCGTTAAGGCGACGTAATAAGCCGTCAAGCCCCTTCGCGTGTCAGGGGCGCACTATTCGGGGTCTGAGTTTTCCACAGCACGCTTGAAGGCTTTTGCCTTGCGCAGGCGCATGCGGAGCTCTGGCATGAGCGCTTCATTGGCCGCCAGGATCGAGCCGGTTTTCAGAAGGTCTCCGCCGTCAATTTCTTCGGCGAGCCCGCCTGCCTCGCGCACGAGCACAATGCCCGCCGCAATGTCCCAGGGCTTGAGACCGCGCTCCCAGAAGCCGTCAAAGCGCCCGGCTGCGACATAGGCAAGATCCAGCGCCGCCGACCCGTATCGACGGATGCCGGCACAGACAGGCGTCAGGGCTGCCAGCTCGCCCCAGAAGGTCTCGTGGGCGTGTTCGCCCTTGCCCATCCAGGGGGTGCCGGTCGCGATCACCGCTTCGCCCATCTTGCGCCGCGCCGCGACGACGAGCTTGCGCTGCTCAAGCCAGCAGCCGCGGCCTTTCTCGGCCCAAAAGATCTCGTTCTTGGCCACGTCATAGACAACGCCAGCGAACAGTTCCCCCTCGCGGATCAGCCCGATGGAGACGGCAAAGTGTGGCTGGCCGTGCAGGAAGTTCAGCGTGCCGTCGAGCGGGTCGACGACGAAGGTGTTGGATTTGTCCGTTCCCTCGACCACGCCGCTTTCTTCCATGATGAATCCATAGCCTGGCCGGGCCTTGGAAAGAGACTCGAAGATGATCTTCTCGGCCTTGTGGTCGGCGTTGGTGACGAAATCGGCAGGGCCTTTCTTGGAGACCTGAAGGTGTTCGACTTCGCCGAAATCGCGCGCGAGCGCGCGGCCCGCATCGCGCGC
>JBCBGD010000069.1:6661-11309 GCA_038527085.1 Pseudomonadota bacterium
GCCTGGATCATCACATTGCCAACGGCAGAGGGTTTGGACATGCTCGTTTGGCCTTAGTCGCTGCGGCGCAGATAGGTCGAATCCGCCGTCTGCACGACGATCTTCTCACCCTGACCCACAAAGGGCGGTACCATGACGCGCACGCCATTGCTGCAGGTGGCGGGTTTGAATGAATTGGCCGCCGTCTGACCTTTCACGACAGGTTCTGTCTCGACGATCTCAAGCACAACCTGCTCGGGCAGGGCGACACCGATCGGCGTGGTCTCGTAGAATTCGATCTCGACCACCATGCCGTCCTGCAGGAAGGCGCCCTGGTCGCCCAGGAAATCGTGCTGGAGTTCGATCTGCTCGAAGCTCTCCTGGTCCATGAAGGCGTAGGCCTCGCCCGTGTCATACAGGAACTGGTAAGGCTTCTGCTCAAGCCGCACCTTCTCGACAGTCTCGTTGGCGCGGAACCGCTCATTGGCCTTTGAGCCATTGAACAGATTGCGCATTTCAACCTGATTGAAGGCGCCGCCTTTGCCCGGCTTGACGTGATTGCATTTCATCGCGCGCCAGACGCTGCCATTATACTCAATCACCATATTGGGTTTGATTTCGTTGCCGTTAATCTTGGCCATAATGCACTCTCGTTCATGGGTGTTTGGTGGCGGCGTAGCGGGGGGCCTCTCGCGGGTCAAGCAAGCTGGCTCAAGCCTGTGGATTTGCCGAGAGCCGGTTGATCCGTGTAGGAGGCATGCGGAAAGAGATTTGGAGGCCGCAATGGGTCCAAACTGGATGGCGAAATTCCTAAGCTTCGACGAGTTGATCGGCGCGGGGCTGACAAAGGTGACCTACCTCATCGGGCTTGTGATTATCATCGGCTGGGCTGTTCTGCGCATGCTCGGCGCGATCGGCTCGCTTTTCAGTGACTTTTTCTACGCTGTGGGCACTTTGATCGCGGCGCCGCTGCAGGCGGTTGTGGCTGTGCTCATCTGGCGGCTTCTGGCCGAGGCTGCCTTCATCTTTTTTCGCGACCATAGCGATGCCCCTGTCGAGGTTCGCGAGGAGCCCAAATCCTATACGGAGGGCTTCACGATTGATGCGGAAGAAGAGGAAGCTCAGTCGACCTGATCGGTCGCCCACTGCGCGTGCAGGCGATCGAACATCCCATTGAACTGCGCCACGGCCGCAGACGCGCCTTCCGGATGCGCCCAGATGCCTGAACTGACAGCGAGGAAGTCGGCGCCCGCCCGCACCAGAGGCTCAGCATTTGACGGCGTAATCCCGCCAATCGCGACGCAGGGCAACTCCATACTCTCCTGCCAGAGCTCGAGGATTTCCGGGTCTGCAGGTGTGGCATCATCCTTGGTCTTCGTGGGATAGAAACTACCGAAGGCGACGTAGTCGGCCCCCGCTTCACCAGCTTCCATGGCAATGTGGCGCGAGGATTTGCAGGTGGCGCCGACGATTGCTTCCGGCCCCAGCCTGCGGCGGGCTTCGGCCACGCTCGCATCCATGGCTCCGACATGGATGCCATCTGCGCCGAGCTCCAGGGCGAGATCAACGCTGTCATTTATGATCACGGCGATGTCCTTGGACTGAACGCCTTCCATGACCGCATCGGCGACGGCGCGTGTGGCATCGGCGTCTATTTGGCCGCCATCCTTCAGTCGTAACTGCAGGCAGGCGACATCGCCAGCGTCGAGCGCCTGCATCAAAATCGCCTTGAAAGCGGAAACATCGTCGATCTTGGGCGGCGTGATGAGGTAGAGGCGCGCACGCTCGCGCCGAGGGGCGTCAGTCATGTCTTCCTAGACCGCGCCGCACGGCGAAGGTCAAGCCGGGCCCGCGTTCGCCAAGTGGCTCATGCGGGTTCCGAACATCCTTCGGCCTTCACCACGCGTCTTTCGCTGGCAGGAAACTTCTCAAGGGCTGCCCCGACACGCGTGGGCCTGGGAGAGAAGCCTCCCCCGCAATTTGGGCAAACCCCGCCCAATACATCCTCCGCGCAGGGCTGGCAGAATGTGCATTCGAACGAGCAGATCATCGCGCCTGGCTGATCAGCGGGAAGGTCAATGTCACAGCATTCGCAGCCCGGTCGCATTTCGAGCATGGGGCACTCTCCCTGTCTGCACGCTTGATGCGCATCAAGAAGATCGTGTCACTGCTGCCTAGTGTGGGTCAAATGCTCGATTGGAGAAACGATATGGGACCCAAGTGTTTATCGATGGCTGCAGCAGGCGCAGCACTGATGCTGGCGAGTTGCGAAAGCCTTCCTACGGATACAGATACGGCGTCGGTTTCCAGCAATCCGTACGACTTTTTTTTCGATTACGAGGTCGCTCGTCTGAAAACACAGGCTGATCGACGAGACGTCTACAACAGGCTCTACACCGAAGCCGAGCGCCATTGCGCTGAGGCGGGATCGGCCCAGCCCGGCTTCTGCGCCGAGGAACTGACGGCCCGTGTGGTGTCTGGCATGGAGGATGACGCGCTCACGGCGATGTTCGAGTCTGAACGCAAGATCGTCCCCGCTGACGCCATGACAAACACCGACTTCGTGTTCCACTACACCGACGACGAGGTTGGTGGCGGCGGAGCCACAGACAGGCTCTACACCCGCCTTGGCGATGCTGTGGACGATTTCTGCGCACAGACCGATGTGCCTGTTTCAGACCAGACCTGCTCGAGCGTCGTCATGGCGCGGATGGTGGAATCCATCGACAGCCGCGCGCTTGACCGGCGGTTCGACCGTGATCGCCTGGTGGGCACGGTGATCGTCTATCCGCCGGTCTTTGGCGACGAGGACGACTAGTTCCGCAGGTCTGAGCTCAGCCTGCGCAGGAGGCGTCGCAGATCATCTCGATGGTGGCCGCCAGCATTGTGTTGAACTCGTCATCGCTCTGATTGACGGACAGGCCCTCGGTCAGAGCGCGCGAGAAGCTTGCGATCATGCCGGTGTTCTGCGTCAGGCGACGGCAGGCCTCCTCGCGCGAATAGCCACCCGACAGCGCCACCACGCGCATGCAGCGGTCATGGTCGATCAGGGGTTTGTAGTGGTTGGCGGTTTCCGGCAGCGTGAGCTTCAACATGACCTGCTGATCTGAAGGCACCTTGTCGAGGTGGGCAGCGATCTCATCGCGCAGGATGTCTTCGGCTTCGGCCTTGTCAGGCGCGTTGATGTTGATTTCAGGTTCGATGATCGGGATGAGGCCATGGCCGAGGATCTGATGGCCGACTTCGAATTGCTGGGCGACGACGGCGGCGATGCCGTCCGCGTTCGCGGCATTGATGTTCGAGCGCATCTTGGTGCCGAAGACGCCCTTGGAGACGCCTTTTTCAAGCAGGGCGTCGAGTTCAGGCATCGGCTTCATCACCTGTGCGCCGTTCTCTTCGGCAGCGAGACCCTTGTCCACTTTAAGGAACGGCACTACGCCGCACTCATTCCAGAGATATTCAGCCGTAGGCGTTCCGTCGATCTCACCGTCCATAGTCCGCTCGAACAGGATCGCGCCGAGCACTTTTTCACCCGTGAAGGCGGGGGCCTTGATGATGCGTGCGCGCATGTCGTGGATCAGGCCGAACATCTCTTCGTCGTTGGAATAGGCGCCTTCATCAATGCCATACTGGCGCAGGGCCTTGGGCGTGGAACCGCCGGACTGGTCCAATGCCGCGATGAAACCTTTTCCGCTGGCGACCTTCGCGGTCATGTCTGCGTGGGCCATGTTCTTCTCCTCTGGTCCCCGAACCTACTGAGTTACTTAAGTGCTTCGACGCCTGGCAGCGCTTTGCCTTCCATCCATTCAAGAAACGCACCGCCCGCGGTGGACACGAAGGTGAAGTCCTTCGCAGCATTTGCGTGATTGAGCGCGGCCACCGTGTCACCGCCGCCTGCCACCGCGGTCAGTTTGCCTTCCTTCGCCCGCTGGCCTGCCGCCTTGGCCGCGGCCACTGTGGCCGCATCGAAGGGCTCGATCTCAAACGCGCCAAGCGGTCCGTTCCAGACCAGCGTCTTGGCGGTGTCCAATGCCACAGCGAGGATCGCCACGGTCTGGGGACCTGCATCGAGGATCATCTCATTGTCGGCGACCTCGTCCAGTCCGCAGATGCGGCTTGGCGCATTGGCTGCAAATTCCTTGGCGACCACCACGTCGCGCGGCAGGATGATGTCGCAGCCCGCAGCTTTTGCGTTGGCCTCGATTTCCTTGGCGGTGTCGGCCAGGTCATGCTCGCACAGCGAGGCACCGACACTGTGGCCGCGCGCGGCGAGAAATGTGTTGGCCATGCCGCCGCCAATCGCCAGGGCGTCGACTTTCGAAACGAGGTTTTTCAGAAGATCGATCTTTGAGGACACCTTCGCTCCGCCGACCACGGCGAGAACGGGACGCTGGGGCGATCCGAGGGCTGCGTCGAGCGTGTCGAGTTCGCGCTCCATGGACTTACCCGCATAGGCGGGCAGGAGCTGCGCGAGGCCCACCGTCGAGACGTGTGCGCGATGCGCCGCAGAGAACGCATCATTGACATAGATGTCGCCGAGCTTTGCGATCTCCTCGGCCAGCGCCGGGTCATTCTGCTCCTCGCCTGCATAGTAGCGGGTGTTCTCGAGCAAGATCACGCCCGCAGGCGGCAGCGCTTCGATGGCTTCCGCAACGCCAGGCCCTTTACA